>CABYPE010000005.1 GCA_902520685.1 uncultured Pelagibacteraceae bacterium
AAAAGTTTGTACGAATGAATAATAAATCAAAAAATTTTTTTAAAGGTATAAAAGACACAAGTCCATTAATGATTCCAGTTGTTCCATTTGGAATAATTTTTGGAGTATTGGCGATTGATTTAGGTCTAACACCTCTAACAACAATAGCTATGTCTATTATAATCTTTGGTGGTGCATCCCAAATAATTTTTTTACAATTATTTTCTGCTGGAGCCTCTTCTTTGGTAATTTTGAGTTCTGTAGGCGCAGTTAATTCAAGACACTTATTATATGGAACGGTTTTATCTGAACATCTTTCTGATTTAAATTTAATATGGAAAATAATTGTTTCATATTTTTTAGTTGATCAAGCATTTGCAGTCTCTAATGATCACTTTAAAATTAATAAAAAAGATAAAGATAAACACTTTCATTTAATTGGAGGAGGGTTGAATTGTTGGACAATTTGGCAAATTACAACAATAATGGGAATTTATCTTGGCTCAATAATTCCAGACAAATTAGGTTTAACATTTGCTATCCCATTAACATTCTTAGCTTTATTAGTAAATGATTTTAGAAAATTTATTAACATAATTGTAATTTTAGTTTCAGGTTTGATTGCTACCATAGGCTATCAAATTATTCCTTTCAAAGCATATATTATTGTTGCAGCTAGTTTTAGTTTATGTGTTGCGTTTATTTTAACAAATCTAAAAAAAAGATATAATGAGTAATTTTGCATTAATAATCTATTGTGGTTTGATTACTTTTTTAACTAGGTTTTCTATGATAGCTCTTCTCAAAAAAGAAATGTTCAATGATAGAATTAGAGAAATTTTATCTTATGTGCCATCTGCAATTTTTCCAGCCATTATATTTCCTGCAATTTTTTTAAATAATTCGGGATCAATTCAAATTGAAGATAACCCAAAAATTTTAGCATCAATAATCGCCATCATTGTTGGTATATTAAGTAAAAATATCTTAGCTACTATTTTCTCTGGCTTAGCTGCATATTGGTTATTAATTTTCATTTAATTTAATTTTTTTCTATGAAGCTTATTAGTTTATTTAAGACTTTATCATCCATTGAGACTGAATATTTTTTATCTTCGAATAAATTATCATCTACATCATTAATAAATTCCTTATAAGCATCTACTCTTTCATTTTGAATTCTATCATGTTCCTTAAATAAAGTTTTGTATCTTTTTGCATGTCTTGGAAGAAAGTCATTTTTTTCTCCTAAAATATCTGCTGAGAAAAGATATTGAGCATCACATTTTGAACCGGATCCTAAGGAAATGGTAAACAAGGAGGTTCTATTTGTAATTTCAGACGCAAGTTTTCCAGGCACCACCTCTAATTCAATAGCAAAAGCTCCAGCTGACTCGTATCTTTTTGCAGTTTCCCAAACCATTTTAGCTTCATCAAAAGATTTTCCAACTGCACGATAACCCCCAGTTAGAGTAATTTTTGGGGGAATTAACCCTACGTGAGCAATGACTGGAATTTCTTCTCTAGATAAAACTTCAACTACCGAAGGACTCATTGGACAATAAATTGATTGCGCCCCATCATTTATGGCTTTCATTGAAGCTCTTAAAGCTTCCTCCGCACTTGCTTGATTTCCCCATCTTAATCCAAATTGAAAATGAACTCCTTTAAGTTGTTTGGGAAAATGAGCTTTGGATTGTTCATAACTAGTTCCTATCATTTCAATACCAGCTTCTTTAGCCGCAAGTCCTTGCTCCAAAGTGTCAATCTGAACAAACTTAATCTTTCTCTTTCCCTTAAGTTTTTTTAAATCGAAAACTGTAAGCCCAAAATTTTTTAATTTATTTTCTTGCACGGTGAAAGCTTAACAAAAATTTTTGTTAAAAGCGTTATAATTTTTATAATTAATTTAAATAAATAATAATTTAAAGTTTACTTGTGGTTATTCGTTGGAAGTTAATTGGCTTCAAATAAAGTTGGAAACATTTTACCAGACAAATTATCACCATTTTTATAACCATTATTTTCCATAATAGCTCTCTCTTCTCTAGCCCAGTCTCCTCTATATACAATCTTAGAATTTTCTTTTGCCATTCTCAATGTATATCTATTAACATCTTTTTTTGGAGTTACAGAATTTAGCCCACCGTGAAGAGTTCTAATATCAAAATAAATGCAATCACCCACCTCTAAATTCCATTGTAAAAATTCATAATCATCTTTGTTTTCTAATATGTTTGGAGTTAATTCATATTTTTTTCCATTAACAACACCAACTTTTCCGTCTACATAGTGACCATCATTAAATCTTGTTCTTAAAAACAATCTATTCCATAAATGAGATCCTTTAATCCATGCGATACCATCCTCTTTTTTGACAGGTTCAAGAGGTATCCATAATACACACATAGATCCTTCAAAATCAAAATATGAAATATCATGATGAAAAGGTGGCGACGATTTACATCCCGCTTCTCTAAAAAACCAATTATCCATGACTAAATTAATCCTTTTAGCCTCTAAAAGTTCAGCAGCAATTTTAGGTGTTGGTGAATTAAAAACAAAATCTTTAAACTCTTCATGCAAATTCCAAGTCCAAAAATCTTCATAATATCCAGGAAGTGATTTATCCTTTGTGTGATTAACATATCTTGGACTAGGGTTTTCTTTACCTTTTTTTATTCCATCTTTTAACTTTTGAATCCATTTATCATCAAATTTCCCTTTTAATAAAACTGCCCCATCTGTCTTAAACTGATTAATTTCATTTGGTGTAAGAATTTTATTCATGATAAGATGTATTATAATTTATAAATTAAAATGCTTAAAGATAATTTTGGTAGAACTTTTCCCTATATTAGATTGTCAATAACTGATGTATGTAATTTTAAGTGTGGATACTGTCTACCAAATGGCTATCAGATTGATAAAAGTGATAATAGAAAATTTCTTCATTTAGATGAGATAAAACGATTAGCAAGAGTTTTTTCAAAATTAGGTGTGCAAAAAATCAGAATTACCGGTGGAGAACCAACAGTGAGAAAAGATTTTTTTGAAATAATAAAATTTTTAAAAAATGAATCAGGAATAAAAAAAGTTGCAATAACTACAAATGGTTATCACTTAGATGAAAAAGCTAAAATGTTAGTTGATAGTGGTTTAGATAGTATAAATATAAGTATAGATAGTCTCGATAGAAATACTTTCAAAAACATAACAGGTCACGACCGTTTACCCGAAATTTTAAGAGGGATACAATTTTTACAGGATTTAAATTTTGAAAATATTAAAATTAATGCTGTACTTTTAAATACCATTAATTCAACTGAAAAAGATTTCGATACTTGGGCAAGTTTCATTAAAAAAAATAAATTAGATTTTAGGTATATAGAATTAATGCGAACTGGAGATAATTTAGATTATTTTAATAAGCATCATATATCTTCTAAAATCTTTAAAGATTACTTGGAAAAAAATAATTGGATTTATCAGACTTTTGGTAAGGATGCTGGTCCCTCTTTAAATTATATTAATCAAGAATATAAAGGTAAATTTGGAATAATAGCTCCTTATTCTAAAGATTTTTGCAAGACTTGTAATCGTTTGAGAATTACTTCAAGAGGTGATTTGAGATTATGTTTATTTGGAAATACTGGAATAAGCATCAGACATTTGTTACAAAAAGATGATCAAATAGAAGAATTGCAAGATCTAATACTTGGGCAAATGAAATTTAAAAAAGAGTCTCATTATTTAGAACTTGGAGAAACTGGTTTGACTAAAAATTTATCGACTACAGGTGGTTAATGACAAAATTAAAAATTATAAACCAAGAAGAACTAAAAGATTGGGCAAAAGAAATTTTTCAAAAAAATTCTTTTAATATGATCGATGTTTCATCTAAGAAAGAAACATTTCGTAGAGCATTAGCTTCAGGAAAAATTTATGTTGGAAAAGATGTATTTGATTTAATCAAAAATAAAAAGATGCCAAAAGGAGACCCTATTATCCTGGCTGAAGTTTCATCAGTATTAGGTGTAAAAAAAACAAGTGAACTGATCCCTTTATGCCATCCATTGCCAATTGATCATGCAGCTACTAAAATTATTATGAATGAAGTTGATAATTCATTGGAGGTTTTTTGTATAGTTTCAGCAGTAGCTAAAACGGGTGTTGAGATGGAAGCTATAATGGGTGTTAATGCTGCATTGATAACTATTTATGATTTAAGCAAAATAGTAAATCCTCATCTTAAAATTGATAATATAAAATTATTAATTAAAGAAGGTGGAAAAACTGGATTATGGACCAATCCAGATGGATTGCCTGAATTTTTAAAAAATATATTCTAATTTTACATGACTGTTAATCTAAGCACTCAAAAAGTAATTAAAGACTGGATTGACTATAACGATCATATGAATGTTTCATATTATCTATTAATGTTTGATAAATATGGTGCTGATACTTTAAATAACATTTTCAAGATGGGTGAACACTCAGCAAAAACAACTAAGAAAAGCACAATGATTGTGGAGTCTAATATAACGTACAATCAGGAGCTTCAACTAAATGATGAAGTGGATATCAATTGTATTTATTTCGATCATGATAAAAAACGACTTCAATATAAAATGGAAATGATTCATAAAGAAAAAAAATATCTAGCTTCTACAATTGAAATTCTAGCTTTATATGTAGATCTTAATGAGAGAAAAGTTGCTGAATTTGAAGAAGAAAAAGTCAAATTAATGGACGATTTTATCAATAAGAATAAATCTAAATTTAGTAATGAAAATTTACAATTTTCATCTAAGCTTAAAAAATGAAAATCAAATTAGAGTTGTTTGGAGCTAGTAGAGAATTTAGTAATAAAGATCATTTAGAATTTGAGGTTCAAACTAAAGCTTCAGTTGAAGATTTAAGAAATGAAATCATTAAATATATAGATAAAAATTTCAGTGGAAATAAAAACTTCATTAAAGTTGTAAAATCTTCAGCATTTAGTTCTGAAAATAATGAAATAATTAGCAACAATTATAAAATCACGAAAGATCAAAAGATTGGTATCATACCTCCTATAGGAGGAGGTTAATGCTTCACACAAAAATAGTAGATTCAAAAAAAGAAAAAATACTTTCTTCAAATGCTGAAAAATTTATTAAGGACTCTAAGTTTGGAGCATCAATTTATTTTTTAGGCACTATTAGGAATACTAATGATAACAAAACTGTGACAGGAATTACTTATGATAGTCATGATGAAATGGTGATTAAAAGTTTTAATGAAATTTACAATGATGCAGTTCTAAAATTAAATATTAAAGATAAAGCTGTATTTATTGAACATGCTAAGGGATATCTTAATTTAGGTGAGATAAGTATAATTATTGCAGTCGCTTGCAAACATCGTGATCAAGCATATTTACTTTCAAGATTTATGATTGAAGAAATTAAAAAAAGATCACCTATTTGGAAAAAGGAGCATTATAAAAATAATGAAAGCGAATGGTTAAAAGGAAATCCAATTTTAGGCACCTAATTTTAAATTTTTAGAAATATTTTCATCTATAGATATTGGTTTTTTAAGATCTAAATTATTCATTATCTCAATATATTCACTAACACTTTTTACTTGTAATCTTGGATTGTATTTTTTTTCTTTTCCAATTGTACTAACTTTTTCACCTTTATAATCATGTGCAGGGTAAAGCAAAGTATCATCTGATAATTTTAAAAGTTTATTAAAAATTGAATTAAAAGCATCTTTTGCATTTCCATTTTGGAAATCTGTTCTACCAGTCCCATTTATTAGTAATGTATCTCCAGAAAACAAATAATTATCCATTAAAAAACTGTAACTATCTGATGTGTGACCTGGGGTATACATAGCCCTGATTTTTAAACTATCTAAATTTATAAATTCATCATCTTTTACTTTTATTTCAACTGTCTCAGCCGGAGTATGATCACCCATAATTGTAGAACATTTTGTAATATCTTTAAGCTTAGAAGCACCTGTTACATGATCAGCATGAATATGAGTATCTATAACTTTAACTAATTTTAAATTTAATTGTTTTAATAATTTTATATATTCACTGACGTTTTCTATTACGGGATCAATAATCAATGCTTCTCTTCCTTCAGATGAGGCAATTAAGTATGTATATGTGCTAGATTTTTGGTCAAATAGTTGTTTAAAAATCATAACTAAATATTATCATATTACTATGAAATCCACTACATTTGACTTGTCTTGTAAACATACTTGGAAACAAAGCGCAAAAAATACCGCATGGTGTTTGTTAGGTTGTTCCATCGGTGATTTTGGAACAATTTTATTTTTTCAATTAACAAAAATACCCTTCCCAGTTTTAGCGATAATGACATTAGCGATAATAAATGGTTTAGTTACTAGTATTATTCTTGAGACATTTATTTTAATCAGACAAAATTTAAGTTTAAAAAAAGCTTTTAAAACAGCTTTAGGTATGAGCTTAATTTCTATGGTTAGTATGGAAATTACTATGAATTTAACAGATTATCTTTTTACAGGTGGGGCAATATTAAATTGGTGGATCATACCTTTAATGCTTATAGTTGGATTTCTAACCCCTTGGCCATATAATTATTGGAGATTAAAAAAGTATGGCATCAACTGTCATTAAAAATTGGGATAATAAAACTTGGCTCTCATCCGAAAATTACATTAATAAATTTAATAAATTTTTACTTAAAAATGTAAAGCTAGATTCAAATTCTATGATTTTAGATATTGGATGTGGTCGTGGAAAAATCCTAGGAAATTTAAATTCAAAATTAAAATTAAAAATGAAACCTTTTGGAATTGATTTAGTTAAACATAAAGATAGAGATAAAAGAATTAACTTCAAGAATATTGATGCAATTAAATTTTTTAAAAAAAGTACATATAAATTTGACTTAATTTTGATTAAACAAACAATTCATTTATTAAGTTTAAATGAAATTAAAAAATTATTAAAAACAGCTAAAAAAAATTTAACATCTAGAGGAAAAATTTTTATATTTTCTTTAGATACACATAAAAATGAAATACCTGTATTTAAATTAATGAAAAGTAAACTTTCAAAATCTCTTGCAAGAGATAAAAAAATTTTAAATTTGATTTCTGAATTAAACAATCAAAAAATTAAAAAAAAATTTATTTACAAAGTTAAAATAACAAAGAAAAAATACTTAAATATGATACAAAATAGATACATATCCACTTTATTAAATTTTACAAAAAAAGAACTTTCAGAGGGTTTGAAGGAGATAAATCTTAAATATAGAAAAAATATAAAGTTTAAAGATAAATTAATTTGTTTGATTTTATAAAATTCTTTTAAGTAAATTTTCCTTAAATAATATTTTGTGAATAATGACTGCAGATATATGTAATAGAATTAAAACTATGAGAGTATAATTTCCAACTATGTGAATTTCATAAAAAAGTTCAGCTAAATCAAAGTTTTCATTTATTTCTAAATCAAAAATAAATAAATCAAGCATTTCTCCATTAAATAATTTTTTAAGTGCACCAGAAATAGTGATCACTAAAATTGATAAATATAGAAGAATATGATTTAATTTTGCTATAACTCGTTGTCCAGTAAAAACACTATTTTCTAAAGCTGGTGTAGGATTAAAAAGTTTATAAATTAATCTTAATATTGTTAAATAAAAAATACCTAAACCAATGGTTACATGAACATTCTCAATAAAAAGTCGTTTTTCACTAAAATCTAAATCAACTAGATAAAAACCTAATGGTATTTGAGTAAAAAGAACTGCGGCACTTAACCAGTGAAATATTTTGGAAATAAATCCATATTCTGTTAAGTTATTTGTTAACTTCATATGTTAGCTGAATATACTACAAATACTCTAAAATATATTTGCTTTATATTAGTTATTTTGACCTTTTCATTTCCTGCTAATTCAGAACTTTCGGTTGAGGAAACAATTAAAGGGAGAAAAGCATTATTCAGTAAAAATTATAGCACTGCTAAAAGAGTGCAAGCGTTTGCATCTAAAGGAGATTTTGAAAAAGCTAAAAGCTTAATGATAGAAATGAGTGAAAATTATAAAATTTTAATTGATTATTTTTCTGAAAACACAAAAGAGGGTTTTAAAACAGAGGCTTTGCCAATAATTTGGGAAGAGAAAGAAAATTTTAATAATTTAATGACTAAAGCCTCTACAGATATGATCGAGTTAACAAAAATTATCGAAGATTCAGATGATATTAAAGGAACACTTGGAAAACTTATGTGGAGTAATTGTAAATCATGTCATAGTAAGTTTAGAGCGGAACATTAATTTTTAAATTGCTAAAGATATAAATATAGATATTGTTAATTTATGAATTTTGTAAATGGTTTAAAAAATTTAGTTATAAGTTTAATAGTTTCTACAATCATAATCTATGCTATTAATATTATTGCTGGTTTTGCTGGTGCAAATTATATATTTTCCAATGGAGAAGTTTTTGTAATTTGGATTTTAATGGCAATACTAGTTAATAATTGTTTTAAAAAATAAAATTTCCTATAATGAGTAACTCAGTAAAGACTGATGACGTTATCTTTAATTTTTTTAAACAAATATGTGATGAAAAAGATGAACATAAGTGTGTTGAATTAGGAAATAAGTGGATAAATGCCATGGAAACAAATTTACTTAATATGGAAGCAAATTTAGATGAACAAGATAAAATTAAACATAAAGAAGATATTCAAAATAATCGTAATCACCTAAATAATCTTAAAGGTAAAAGTTCATCTGAGTGGAAAGAATACGCAACCAAATGTATGGTTGAAATTATGGAAAATAAAGTATAATATTAACTTTAAAAGGGGTGTCTAAAAAGACTGAGATTAAACCCTAAGAACCTGTCCGGTAATTCAGAAAGGGAGAACAATGGATAACACATACTTCATAAGCCAATCTACATCACTATCAATAATTATAATTATTAGCTTAATATTTACTGCCTTAGGACTTTATCACTCTAAGAAATTTCAAGGTATCAACAATTATTTAACAGCGAATAGAAATATTGGTCTGTTCTCATTAACAACAAGTCTTGTGGCTTCAGCATTGGGAGCTTGGGTTTTATTTGGTCCAGCTGCAGCAGCTACTTGGGGTGGTATCGGTGCGGTAATTGGTTATGCATTAGGAACAGCTTTTCCTATGATTTTTTTAATTTATTTAGGAAAAAAAATTAGAAATGAATTTCCAAAAGGATCCTCTTTAATTGAATTTATAAGAAAAAAATTTGGAAAGAGTTTGTTTAAATTAATTTTACTAATGACTATATTTTATATGTTTATCTTTTTATGTGCAGAAGTTACCGCTGTGGGTGTTCTGATAAACTATATATCAGGGACTGAATTATGGATTACTGCATTAATTGTTCTTTTAGCAACTTTATCTTATACTTTGTATGGTGGCTTAAGAGCTTCTATTTTTACAGATAATATACAGATGATTTTTATAGCTATTCTTTTATTAATTTCTATATCGTACATAATCTCATTTACTGGTAATGAATTTTCATTTGCTTTTGTAGAACAAAAAAATCCTCAATTATTAAGTGCTTCTTATATTCCAAGTTATACTGCTGGATTAACTTTTTTTATTGCTGTAGCAGCAACAAACTTATTTCATCAAGGAAATTGGCAAAGAGTGTATGCTGCAAAAGACTACAAAACTCTTAAAAAAAGTTTAATTGTTTCTTTTTTCATCATTATACCTATTGTTTTTTTTACGGGTTTTGCTGGAATGGTTTCGTTCTCAATAGATCCAACTAATAGGGTAGATCTTGGCTTTTTTACATTATTACTTAAGGAACAAACCGAACTATTATCATTGATAATAATTACACTTGGGTTAGCTTTAACTATCTCAACCGTAGACACTTTAGTAAATGCAATTTCAAGTTTGTTTGTTGTTGATGGCAATGCGACATTCAATTTAAGCAAAAAAACAGATTACTTAAAAATATCTAAATATTTTATTATTTTTTTATCATTAATTACTTTCTTTATTGCATCCAAAGGATTTGATATTTTGTACTTATTTTTATTAGCTGATTTATTTTGTTGTGCATTTGTTTTAACTGTTTTTTATAGTTTTTATAACAAAGGTATTAATGAAAAAACTGCTTATATATCAATATTAATTGGATTAATTGGTGGTTTTTTAATGTTTCCGTTTCCTGACTTTTCAAAAAGTTTGCTAGTTGGGGTTTTAATGCCAAAAGAGATATTTAATCCTTTTATTGCACAGTCATTACTATTTTTATCATTTATAGTGGCTACTTTTTTGCCCTTAATGATTTTAAAAATAAAAAAATTATAAATTTCAGATTGAAGATTGTATGGCTTTATAGATTAGATCTTTGGATGTTTCACCAATACTTCTATAGATTTCTTTATTATCTTTAAAAATTAAAAGTGTAGTTTGAAATTGTACATCAAATAATTTAGCAATTTCTTTGTTTGTTACATCGAATGTAAAGTATTCAATATTATCAAATTTATTTTTTGCTTTATTTAAAACTTTCATTTGACTTGCACATGATGAGCAATATTTAATCCAAGAACTTATAACCACAACCTTACCGTCTGATTGAGCTTTATCAAACAACTCCTTATTAAAAGTTGTTTCCTTTTCCATTGTATTGGCATTAAATGCAAATACACAAAAAATTAATATTAAAAATTTATTCATTTAATTAATAATTATTTTATACAGCAAGTTGAAACTCATTGTAATCCAGCAAATTGTCTCTATATAATGAAGCCTAATTTATGTCTAATAATCAAATAATCATAAATAATTTGTCTAAAGTATATGACAATGGTTTTAATGCTTTAAATAACATTAACCTTAATATTAAAAAAGGGGAAATTCTTGCGATGCTTGGTCCAAATGGTGCTGGCAAAACAACACTGATTAGTATTATTTGTGGAATAGTTAAACCAACATCAGGAAAAATAACTGTAGATGATTTTGACACAATAGACGATTATAGAGAAACACGTTCAAAAATAGGAATGGTTCCTCAAGAGTTAAATTTAGAGTCTTTTGAAACAGTTTTTGATACCGTATCATTTACAAGAGGTTTATATGGTAAGTCTCCAAAACCAAAACACATAGAGAAAATTTTAAAAGACTTAAGTTTATGGGACAAGAAGGACCAAAGATTAAAACAATTGTCTGGTGGAATGAAGAGGAGAGTTTTAATTGCTAAAGCATTATCTCATGAACCAGAAATATTATTTTTAGATGAACCAACAGCTGGAGTGGACGTTGAACTTAGAAGAGATATGTGGATGGTTGTTGATGTGCTTAGAAAAACAGGGGTCACTATAATTTTAACTACTCATTATATTGAAGAAGCCGAAGCTATTGCTGACCGTGTAGCGGTCATAAATCAAGGTGAAATTATTGTTGTTGAAGATAAAAAAGAATTAATTAAGAAAATGGGTCATAAAAAACTAAATATTGAATTACAGAAAAAAATTACTGAAATTCCTAAAGATTTAGCCAAATATAATCTTGAAATAGGCGATGAGCATATGTCTTTAATTTATACTTATAATCTTCAAGGTGAAAAAACTGGTATTACTGATTTGTTAAAAGATTTAAAAGATACTGGCTTAAAGTTAAGAGATTTAAAAACAGAACAAAGTACACTGGAGAAAATATTTGTTAATTTAGTAAAGGAGAATAATGAAATTTAATTATCACGGTTTTAAAGCTATATATGTTCATGAGATGAATAGGTTTCTAAGAACTGTAGGTCAGTCTCTTCTCTCACCAGTAATATCCACGTCATTATATTTTGTTGTTTTTGGTTCAGTAATTGGTGGTTATATTCAAAAAATTGATGGTGTAAGTTATGGTTCATATATCGTCCCAGGTTTATTAATGCTAACATTGCTTACTCAATCAATAAGTAACACTTCTTTCGGAATATTTTTTCCAAAATTTAATGGAACTATTAACGAGATTTTAGCAGCACCTATTTCAACACTTGAAACAGTTTTAGCTTTTGTTGGAGCGGGAGCTACCAAAACTTTAATTGTTGGCGCAGTGATCTATTTCACCGCTACATTTTTTGCTGATGTGACTGTTGAATATCCAATATTAATGATATTTTTATTAGTTTTAGTTTCTTTTACTTTTGCATTATTTGGTTTTTTAATTGGTGTTGTTAGTAAAGACTTCGAACAAATGTCTATCATTCCATCTTTAGTTATTACACCAATGGTATTTTTAGGAGGTAGTTTATATAGTTTGGATATGTTACCACCATTCTGGCAAACAATTTCTTATTTTAATCCAGTTGTTTATTTAATTGATAGCTTAAGATTTTCATTTTATGGAATATCAGATTTTAATATTTGGATAAGTATAGGATCTATGGTTTCATTTTTAGTGATATGCGTAATCTCTGTTTCAATATTATTAAAAAAAGGTTATAATATTAAATCTTAGGAAGAAGCAATTATTTTCTTTGGATCATAAAAAGGTTTTTCAATTACTTTAGAATTAACCTTATCACCATTTATAATAACTTCTAAATTATTTCCAATTTCTGAATTACTAATCTCTACTACTGCTAGTGCTATATTTTTTTTTAATCTAGGAGAATATACAGCAGAAGTAACTTTACCAATTTTTTTACTATCTTTATATACTGCCCAGAAAGTAGTATTTGGTCCTTTTAAAGGTTCACAATTTATTTCTAAACCAACTTGTTTTCTTTTAATTCCGTTCTGCTTTATTTTTTTCAAAGCCTTTTTACCTATAAAGTTAACTTCATTTTCTAAGTTAACCAATCTATCTAACCCCAGTTCAAATGGATTTGTATTGATGTCTGCATCTGCATGATAAGAAAGCATTCCGCCCTCAATTCTTCTAATTGATGATGTATGACCTGGTTGAAGACCATATTCTTTTCCGGCTTCCATTATTTTTTCATAAAGTTCGTTGCCTTTAGAACCATCTCTGAGAAATAATTCATACCCAAACTCACTAGACCAACCAGTTCTTGAAACAATTAATGGTATTTCATCTAATTTATATTCTTTAAACCAATAATATTTAAGATCTTTAATATCTTCACCAAATAATTTAATCATTATTTTAGCTGAAGTAGGTCCTTGCAATTGAAGTGGAGATACATCAGGTTCTGTAATATTCACATTTAATCCTGAATTTACAGCTACCCCTTGAGCCCATAATAAAACATCGCTGTCAGCAAGAGATAACCAAAAATGATTTTTAGCTAATCTTAAAAGTACAGGATCATTAATTATTCCACCTTTATTGTTTACAATTAGTACATATTTACATTGACCAACTGATAATTTTGAGAGGTCTCTAGGAGTTAATAATTGTATAAATTTATAAGCATCAGGCCCTTTGATTTCTACTTGTCTTTCAACAGCCACATCACAAAGGATTGCTTTTTCAATTAAATTCCAAAAATTTTTTTCAGGACTGCCAAAATCTCTCGGTATATACATATGATTATAAACAGAAAATCCAGTTGCACCCCATTTAACTGTTGACTCAAAGTATGGCGATTTTCTTATCTGAGTACCAAATCCAAAATTTTTATTTATCATATGGCCTCATAACATACGCGTTGATGATTTTAAATAATTAAAATAACCGACCCATTCATGGGTTAGTTATTTACAAATCTAACATTAAAGAGGAATTATCTTATTAGAACTGTTCTGACTCTGTTGAGCCATCCATTGCAGTTGTTGAGCTTTTACCACTACTTATTGTATTGGAAACTGCATCAAAATAAGAAGTACCAACTTCTCTTTGATGTTTAACACTAGTGTAACCATCTTTTTCTCTAGCAAATTCCTGTTCTTGAATTCTCGAATAAGCAGACATACCTTCTTTTTTATATTTTTCTGCAAGTTCAAAAATTGCAATATTTTGAGTGTGAAAACCAGCTAGAGTGATAAATTGGAATTTATAACCCATTTTACTTATTTCTTGTTGAAAAGAAGCAATCTCTCCATCAGATAAATGTTTTTTCCAATTGAAGGAAGGAGAACAATTATAAGCTAATAATTTTCCCGGAAATTTTTCATGTATAGCATCAGCAAATTTTTTAGCTTCTTTTAGATTTGGTGTTGCTGTTTCACACCAAATTAAATCTGAATAAGGAGCATAGGACAATCCCCTTGAAATAGCTTGGTCAATCCCAGCTCTCACATAATAAAAGCCTTCAGGAGATCTCTCTCCAGTTAAAAAAGATTTATCATTTTCATCATGATCATTAGTGATTAGTTTTGCAGCATTTGCATCTGTTCTAGCTAATATAATTAATGGTACATCAGCTATATCAGCTGCTAATCTTGCAGCTTTTAAGTTTTTTATCATTGTTCCTGTTGGCACTAAAACTTTACCACCCATATGACCACACTTTTTTTCACTTGCTAACTGATCTTCAAAATGTACACCAGCAGCACCTGCTTTAATAAATTTTTTAGAAAGTTCAAAAACATTTAAAGGCCCACCAAATCCTGCTTCTCCATCTGCTATAATTGGCAACATGTAATCAACTTTTTTATCTTGTTTCATTTCTCCATCTTTTATTTCCATATGTTGAATTTGATCTGCCCTTATTAAGGCATTGTTCATTGACTCAACTAATTTTGGTGCGCTGTCATAAGGATATAAAGATTGATCTGGATACATTTCACCTGCACTGTTTGCATCAGCAGCAACTTGCCATCCGCTTAAATATATAGCTTTTAATCCCGCCTTTGCGTGTTGCACAGCATGATTTCCTGATAGAGAACCAAGAGTATTTACATATGGTTCTGTATTTAATAAATTCCATAATTTTATTGATTGATGCTTGCACATTGAATATTCAATTTTTATTGAGCCCCTTAATCTCTCTACTTCTTCCGGAGTATAGTCTCTCTTAATTCCGGCAAATCTTTTTAAGTCATATGAGATATTTTCTGCGCTCATTATTTTTTATCCTGTGCTATTGAAATGCTATTAGTAAGAAATGAATTAAGTTGAATGAAATAGAGTTAGTTTGAGTCGTTTAGGGTCTCAACTAGATCTTGCATTCCACTTGAACCCCAATCACAATGATCATCTCTCATGTAGATACCTTTGCTATTATGTCTAGCTAGATCTTCATGTCTTATGATTTGGGCTTCATTATTACTGTTTTTTAGTTTATCGTCCATATAACACTTGTAATTTACAAGATTTACAAAAGCAACAATAAACCCCTATTTTACTTGTAAATTGAGTTTATTTTTTGTAAATTAAAATTTACAAAATTTACAGCGCATGGAAATAAATAGGGATATTGGTCAAAAAATAAGGGTTTTTAGGAAAAAACTTGGTTTGCAAGCAAATAAATTAGCCGAGCAACTTTCTATTTCACCAAGTTATTTAAATTTAATTGAAAGTGGAAAAAGAAATATTGATGCTGAACTTTTATTAAAAATTTGCCAAGAACTTAGAATCGAAATATCCGATTTAAAAAGTGATAAAGATATTAATCTTGATAACTCTAGATTAGCAATTTCTAAATATTCTCAAGGTAAAAATATAAATAAGTTAGATTTAAAAATTGGGCCAAAGATAAAAGCATTCAGACGTCAGCTCGGTCTACAGGCAAATAAATTTGCTGAACAAATCAATATATCTCCAAGTTATTTAAATTTAATTGAAAGCAACAAAAGAAAAATTGATGGAAACTTGCTTATTAAAATTAGCAAAGAATTAAGAGTCAATCTTTCAGACTTAACAAGTAAAAGTGACATTAATTTAGAAAATGATATTTCAGAACTTTTAGACGACCAATTATTTGAAGATCTAGATATTCTTGGGCCAGAAGTTAAGGATTTAGTTAACACAAATCCCAAAATTGCAAAAGCATTAATTAAACTAGGAGATAATTTTAAACAAAAAGATCATGAAATTGTTAATAAAGTTGAGAACATCTCAGGAAAAAAAATTGATAGCAGAAAAACAGCATTTCCTGGCGAGGTAATATCAGATTTTCTTCAAGATAACAAAAATTATTTCCCTAAATTAGAAAATTTTGCCAATAAAGTTTTTGAGAAAGTTCAAAAAAATAACAGAACAAGATATATAGCACTTTGTGATTATTTAAAATCAGAATACAGTATAACTGTTAAAGATGTGATACCAGAAGAGAATAAACCATTTTCTAAAATTTATTATAAAAATAAAAAAGAATTATTGTTAAGTGATTATAATTCATTAGAAACAAAAAAACTTCATGCAGCAGCTCAAATAGCTCAAGAAGGTGCAATTAAAGATATAGAATATTATTTATCACAATTTAGATTTCCTTCAGAAGAATCAAAAAAGCTAACCAAAGTAGCCTTATTAAATTATTGCGGAGCAGCAATTTTAATGCCCTATAAACTTTTTCATTCTGAATGTAAAAAACTTAAATATGATTTAGAATTATTACAAAATACTTTTGCAACTTCTTTTGAACAAGTAGCTCATAGGGTAACAAGTTTACAAGATCCAAAATTACCAGGTATTCCTTTTCATTTTTTAAGAGTTGATATGGCTGGAAATATTTCAAAAAGATTTTCATTATCTGGAATTGAAATACCAAGATATGGAGGGGCATGCCCAAGATGGAATGTTTATTCAGCTTTGACTAGACCAGGGGTTATTCAAGCAGCAGTGAGCAAAATGACTAATGGTGAAAAATATGTCTGTATTGCTAGAACAGTTGAAAAGGGTATAGGAAGATTTGGTCAATCAAAAAGTATTTTATCAATTGGATTAGGTTGTGAGGCAAAATATGCAAAAGATTTTGTATATACAGAAAATTTAAATATTAACGATAAATCTACAGAAATACCAATTGGTGTATCATGTAGAACCTGCGATAGATTAGACTGTTCACAACGAGCTTTTCCTCCATTACATAAAAAGTTTGATATAGATATTAATACAAGAGGAGTTTCAGTCTATGTTGGTGATAAAAATTAATGCTTAAAATAAATGATTAAATTTATTGTCCCTGTTATTATTATTTTTGTAATAGTTTTATTTTGGGAAAAAATTAATGAATTTATTTTTGATAAATTTAATTTAAAACTAAATTACTTGTTAATAAGTGCTATTTTATTGATAATAGCAGTAATCTTTTTATTGCTCAATAATTAATGGTAATATTTACTTAAATCTACTTTTTTTTATTTTTTAATTGAATACCAAGCTTTGAGCTATGTCTTAGTCTCATCACTACAATAGCAACAGCTATTAATAGAATAGCAACAGATTGATAAACTAATGCAGATGGATCCATTTCTTTACCTTGCATAATAATAAATCTTGATAAAGCAGTAATTGCTATTAACAAAGGCAAAGTAATTCGAATTGATTGCTCTTCCCAGAACACCCTTACCATCGCCATTACTTCCAAGTAAAGAAACATCAATAATAAATCTGCTAAAGTAACAGATTTTGCAGAATACATATTTAAAACCTCAATAAATATAGCAATGATAGTGCTTATTAAAATTAAGATCAGTAAGCCAAGTTGTAAATTTTTAATTAGATGTTTCATAATTAATCTTTTTTCTTTTTAGTAAATGGCAACCACTTTTCCCATGGAGTTTTGTCTGGACCATCATATTTAATATCATAGGAATTGTTTGAATTTAGAACTTCTATACCTTTTGAAAAAACAAACATAAAAACTACTACAAATACTATAGCCATAATCTTAAAAGGATCAAAGTTTTTAGTTTTAAAAACACTTGCCGATTTTTCCTCAGCCCTATGAAATTGTTTAAAAGTCATATAAACTGCAAATATCAAACCTATATGCGCTATGTATAAACCAGCCCAACCAAAAGCAAATGTAGTGTAAGAAAAAATATAAAGACTAAACACAGTAGTCCAAATAAAACTCAAAACTAATAAAATTTGTAATCTTACAGATTTAGGCAAAGATCTTAAATCATTTTTACTATCATCAAAAAGTATATTTGCACTTTCGGCCATCCAGTTTTTAAAATTTCCCATGAGAATCACTTTAAGCATTTATTGATTAAATTAAATAATGATTATTACCAATCTAACTAGCAGGTATGACAAAAATGACTACCTGCGACAAATTAAAGATGATAAATATGTTATATATTTAACTCATGAGAGAAATACTTAAAAATGTAAAAAAAAAATTAGTTTCTAAATATTTAGAAAGTACAGCTTCAAAAAGTACAAAAAAATTTAAGCCTAGAATTAAGGCTCGAATTCGAAAAAATAAACACCTTCTTAGCAAAAATATTAATAATTTATTTGATTGGGTTAAGGGCGCTGAGTTAATTGAATTAAAAAAATGTAATACAAATGAAGATCCAGTTAGACCAGAATTAGATAATATTTTTAGAAGAAGCTATGGAAGAAAAATATTTGGGGTAAAATATGGCGGCGAAATACATGCTGTCATGTGTTTCGCATACACTAATGAAATCCCTAAGGATATTGAAGAGATGGATAAATTAAGTCATGATGCATATTTACAAAGTGCCCAAAGAGATCAAAATATTGGACAGATAGCAATTGCATATACGGTTTGGTCTAAAAAAAAGGGTGGGGGGAAATTAATTGTTAAGGAAGTTTTTAAGAAAATCAAAAAATCTAATCATTTAAATAGGCTAGTGACACTTTCCCCACTTACAGAGATGGCAACAAAGTTTCATAGTAGAAATGGTGCAAAGCTTTTAAAAATTAATGAAACTACTCAAAATTTTGAATATAAAATTCTTTAATTTTACAATTTTTTTTGTTTTAATTTTCACTTACAATTGTTTATCAATAGCAATGGAAAAAAAACCTTTCCACCATTTATCTGATGGTACCTTTAGAAATCCAGAGGGATCTCCTAAGAGAGATGAAAATGTGAAATGGTCTTATAAAATTTTTAATCAAGAAAAAAAAAAACTTAATATGTTTGTGCCAAAAGAGCATATCATCGAAAAAGAAAAAGTTTTATCAGATTTAAAAAAATACCAAGAAGATGATTATGTGGCTTGGATAGGTCATGCTACTTTTTTAATAAAGCTAGGGGAAACCACTATAATTACAGATCCTGTATTATCTAAAAATGCTGGCCCTTTAATATTTGGTCCAAAAAGATTTACTAAACCAGCATTAACACTAAATGAAATTCCAAAAATTGATTTATTTTTGCTGACACATAATCATTATGATCATCAAGATATGTCTACCATAAGAAGATTTCCTTATAAGGATGCAAAAGTTTTACTGCCCTTAAAACTGGGTAAGTATTTTAAAAGATATAAAGATGTTAATGAAATGGATTGGTATGATGAGATTAAAGTTAATGATAATTTAAAAATTACATTTTTACCTGCCGTTCACTGGTCTAAAAGAAGTCTGACAGATACGAATAAAACTTTATGGGGAAGTTTTTTAATTGAATATAATGGAATAAAAATTTTATTTGCATGTGATACTGGCATTGGAAATATTTATAAAGATTTAGGAAAAAAGTATGGGCCTATTGATCTTACAATAATTAATATAGGTGCATATAATTTTTATCCCATAATGCCTTATAAAGATAAATCTATTTATCACACTAGCCCTGAAGAGGCACTCAGTATTGGGCAAGACTTAAAAAGTAAAAAAATTCTTGGTATGCATTGGGGAACATTTGTATTATCTTTAGAGCCTATTATGGAACCCCCAATTAGATTTAAAAATAGTGCTGAAAAATATGGTTTTAATAAAGAAGATGCTATTATTTTTAAAATTGGTCAAATTTCTCAATTAAAAGATATTATTGATTAATTATTTTTATAAATAAAACAATATGTTTCTAGGCTTTAAAATATATATTTAATCGATTAATTATTTATAATCATAAGTCTAATGAGAATAATATATATTCCGGTATCTAAAAAAATTAAAAAAAAAAATCTAAGAAATTTTATAAAATGTTTCTTATATGATCATTATATAGTGTTAAAAAATTTTTTTATTAACAAAAAAATAACAACAAACACTTCAGGTTATATTGATGCCGCATTACAATCGAATGCTTATGTTTTAGAATTGCCTTATAATTATTGTATTATTTTTTCTAAAATTTTAAATTTATTATTTGATGGTATTTTTATCAATTGGAAATTTACAAGTTATAGAAGTGATTTAGAAGATATTGAAAAAAAATTATTAAAATTATCAAAAAAATATAAAATTAAAAAAATAATTATTGATGGAAGAGATCAAAGTTTTGTAACCATTGATAACAAAATCCTTGATAATTTTGATTATGTAATAAAAAGAGAAAAAAACAAAAAAATAATCAATAATAAATATTTAACTACAATACTTCCTTGTGTGCTAATATCTAATTATTATAAAATATCTAAAAATAAAAAAGAAAGTATAAATTGGAGCAAAATTGGAAATTCTAAACCAAATAATAATCCAACTTATGATATTTTTTTCTCTGGAAAAAAAACTTCAGAATCTAGAAAAGAACTGGTTGAATTTTTAAGTAGCAAAGATTTAAACTTTTTTGGAAGAGTTGATGAGAGAATTCCTTACAACCAATATATAGAAACAATGTACAATTCACGCATCAATTTATCACTCGAAGGAATAGGAGAATTTGCTAATAGACATTTAGAAATTTTGGCTAATTGTTCTTTTATGATATGCCAAAGTTCAATTAATGAACTAGATTTACCATTGCCATTAGTTGATGGTAAGCATTTTGTAACTTTTAAAAATAAAGATGATTTATTAGAAAAAATCAATTTTTATCTTAAAAATGATAAAGATAGAAACGAGATTGCTTTAAATGGACGAAAAGTTTTGGAAAAATATTATTCTCCAAAAAAACATGGCAAATTTTTATTTGATAAAATTTTTTCTTAATATGAAAATTTTAAACTATTTCTTTTTTATATTTATTTTACTAAACACAAATCAATTAAAAGCAAATGAAATAGATAACCAACTAGAAAAATTATTTGAAGAATTGAAAGTAAACAACAGTGACATAACATATAATATTGAGCAAAAGATTTGGAAATTATGGAGTCAACACCCAACAAATCAAAATCTAACTAAAAAATTAGAAAAGGGATCTGAATTTGTTAGAAACCAAAAATTTTCAAAAGCAATTGAAATTTTTTCTGAAGTTATAGAGCTAGATCCAGAATGGGCCGAGGGATGGAATAAAAGAGCAACAGTTCTATATATGATTGGCGATTATAGAGGATCACAAAACGATATAGATAAAGTTTTAAATTTAGAAAATAGACATTTTGGAGCCTTAGCAGGTCAAGGTTTAGTCAATATACAATTAAAAAATTATGAAAAAGCAATCGAAAGCTATAAAAAAGCACAAGAAATATATCCAGCAATGCAATCTCCAAAAATTATGATCAAGAAAATTCAAGATCTAATAAATCAACAGTTAATTTAATTTAAATTTGTAAGATTTTTTCATTTGTTTTATAAACGATAAAAAATATTCAATAATGTCAAAGTTTATATCCACATATGTTAAGTACGTTGATCTAGTTTGTGAAAAAGTTGGAAGATTTGTCATGTATTGGGTTTTTTTTATGATGTTTCTTTTAATTTTATCTTTCGTTACACGAAATATAATAAATTATCCATTGATGTGGATTATAGAAATGGCACAATTTACTATCACAGCTTATTATCTACTTGGTGGTGGATATTCAATGATCACAGATGATCATGTTAGAATGGATTTATTTTATGGAAAACTCTCAAAAAAAGGTAAGGCTAAAATGGATATTTTCACTAGTATTTTTCTTATTTTTTACCTAGTTTTGTTATTTATTGGATCAATAACAAGTTTGATTTATACAATTGAAACTAAGCAAAAACTTTTCACTGCATGGGCACCCTACGTTTGGCCAATAAAAACTTTAATGTTAATAGGAATTTTATTGATGTTACTTCAAGCGTTTTCTACTTTATTTAAAGATTTTGCTAAAATGAAAGAGAAGAAAATTTAATTATGTTAGCGCAATATTTGAGTTACGAATTCATAGCACTATTCATGTTTATAACGATGTTAGTAATGATGTTTACTGGACAAAGAGTCTTTGGTGCAATTGGTTTTGTTGCAGCAGCTTCAGCGTTGTTGATCTGGGGTGAGGGGTCTATGGAAATGCCTTATACAGCTACATGGAAACTATTTAAATGGTATCCAATGTTGACTTTACCTTTGTTTATTTACATGGGCTTCATGATATCTGAGTCAGGAATTGCCAATGATCTCTATAAAATGTTTCATGTACTTTTTGGAGGTTTAAAAGGTGGTTTAGCGATAGGAACAATGTTTATGATGGTAGCTATATCAGCAATGAATGGCTTAAGTGTTGCAGGAATGGCAATAGGTGCAACTATAGCTTTACCTGAAATGTTAAAAAGAAATTACGATAAAAGAATGATTACAGGTGTTGTACAAGCTGGAAGTTCGCTTGGTATTTTAATTCCTCCAAGTGTAGTAATGGTTTTATATGGAATGATTGCTCGTCAACCTGTAAGTAAACTTTGGATGGCCGGAATTTTGCCAGGTTTGTTAATGGCTTCATTATTTTTAATTTATATTTATGTAAGATGTAAACTTCAACCAGAGTTAGGACCGCCAATAAAAAAAGAGGAAAGAAATGTAACTGCAGCTGAGAAAATAGATTTATTTAAAGCAGGTATAATTCCTTTTTTAATATTTTTTTTCATGACAGGTCTTTTTCTAATGGGAATTGCAAGCTTAGTTGAGTGTTCAGCTGTTGGTGCGTTCTTAGCAACTTTAGCAGCAATTTATAAAAGAAGATTCAATAAACAAGTTTTAGAAAATACTCTTAAAAAGACTTTAGGAGTTTCGTGTATGTTCATGTGGATTATTTTAGCAGCTTTGACGTTTGGAGCTGTATTTGATGGTTTAGGTGCTGGACGAGCAATTGAAACTTTATTTATTGAGAGGTGGAACTTAACACCATGGGGTGTGTTAATAATGATGCAGCTTTCGTATATTTTAATGGGGATGTTTTTAGATGATACAGCCATGCTAGTAATCGTGGCCCCTCTTTACGTACCTTTAATTATTTCATTAGGATTTGATCCTATTTGGTATGGGGTTCTGTACACAATAACCTGTCAGATTGCATATATGACTCCTCCTTTTGGTTATAATTTATTTTTGATGAGAGCTATGGCACCTAAAGAAATTACTTTACAAGATATTTATAGATCAATAATTCCTTTCGTATTAATTATGGTTTTTGGTTTGGCAATTGTCATGGCTTTCCCTGAGATCGCAACTTATTTGCCTGAAAAATATTTATCTAGATAATTCAACTTCAAGTTTAATATATTTTTTTTTTGATTAAATTCTTCTTGGATTATCTGCAATTATTAAGTTCCATAAGATTTTAATTTATAATAGTATTTTTACATAATTTATAAAAACGAGAGGAGACCAAGTGAAAAAAGATAAAAAAATAATAACGAATAAAAGACGTTCGTTTATTAAAAAAGCAGGTTTACTAACGTTAGGTGCAGCAGGAGCTACAGCGATTAAAGCTCCTTATGCTTATTCTGCATCGAATCCAATCAAATGGAGATTACAGACTTATTCAGGTGCTCCACTTGGTGCGCACGTTATCAAACCTCAAATTGAGGCATTTAACAAAGCTGCATTTGGAGAAATGGAAATTGAGCTATATTATGCAGATCAACTTGTTCCAACTGATGAATTATTTAGAGCAATGCAGGCTGGAACTATTGATGCCGTTCAAAGTGATGATGCAACAATGGGTTCACCAGTAGATATACAAGTTTTTGGTGGATACTTTCCATTTGCAACAAGATATAGTTTAGATGTTCCATCTTTATTTAAATATTACGGTTTAAATGAAATCTGGGATGAAGCCTACAGTGAAGTAAAAGGGGTTCAATGGTTAAGTACGAGTGCATGGGATCCTTGCCATTTATTTACTGTAAATAAAAAAATTACAAAACTATCTGACATGAAAGGTTTACGTGTATTTGGTGTTCCAACTGCAGGTAAATTCTTAGCGAGATATGGATTAATTCCAGTAATCGTACCATGGGATGATGTTGAGGTAGCTATGCAAACAGGAGAACTAGATGGTGTTTGTTGGTGTGGATTTACAGAAGCCTACGAAGTGGGTTGGGCTGATATTTGTAAGTATGCATTAACTAACTCAGTAACAGGTGCATGGTTTGGATCATATTTTGCTAACCAGAAAAGCTGGGATAAATTAAGTCCAAAACTTCAAGCTTTATACAGAATGTCAATTAACGACTCTCACTACTATAGACAAGTATGGTACTGGGGTGGTGAAGCTGACTTACGTGTTAATGGTAAGAAAATGGAACTGTCAAGTCTTCCAGCAAATGAATGGGGTCAAGTAGTTAAAGACTCTGAACAATTCTGGGATGAAACTTCTAAGATTAGTCCAAGAGCTAAAAAAGTTGTTGATGCGTTTAAAAGATATGCAGCAACAATGGAAAAAGCAGGATATCCTTACAGATAATAATTTAATTTTAGGCGCCTTTAATTAGGCGCCTAATTTAATTCTAAGGTTTTGAAGTTATTCCACCATCAACTATAATTTCAGTTCCAGTAATATAATTAGCCTGATCACTTAATAAGAACATACAAGTATTAGATATATCTTTGGGCTTTCCAACTCTTTGAAGAGGAATAAATTTTTCTAAATTTTTTTTAGCTTTAGGATTTTTTTTCCATCGTTTCTGCATACCAGTTTCTATCGGACCAGGTAAAATTATATTTGATCTTATATTATTAGAAGCAAATTGAATTGCTAATGATTTTGAAAGTCTAATCATTGCAGCTTTTGATGCACCATATGCATCTTGTGGTTTATCATCACCAGACAAAGCATCCACAGAAGAAATATGAACCATTGAACCAAAATTATTTTTTTTCATTAATGGAATAATAATTTTTGATAAATGCATCATGGATTTTAAGTTTATATTAAATACTTTATCCCAAACTTCAGGCTTTATATCCGCTGCTGAAACATCTTTATTAAACCATAAAACACCTGTGGTATTAATCAAATAGTCAATACTTTTATTTTCTTTAAAATATTTTTGGATTATAGATTTTAATTTTCTCAAATTAGTTACGTCTACTTTTTTATATATACAGTTTAAATTTTCAGTTAAAAATGATTTACTTGGATTTTGAATATCCAACATAAGCACATTAATGTTATTTTCAGATAACATTTTTGATATTTCTAATCCTATACCACCACTAGCTCCAGTTACTATCGCGTTTTTACCTTTATAAATTAGTTCCATTTATTGCTCTTTTCTTAAATGAAAGCTTTTTGGAGCAGTAAGTTTTTCATATGCAATTTCAGATAATGAGCAACCTTTACCAGTTTCTTTAACTCCAGTCCAAGAAAGAGCTGGATCTAAATAATCACATCTATTCATAAAAAAAGTTCCTGTTTGAACTTGACTACCAATTTTCTCTGCAATTTCTATATCCTTAGTCCACACTGAGGCTGTTAAACCATAAGGACTATCATTCATTAATTTGATAGCCTCATTTTCATCTTTAACTTTCATTATTCCCACACAAGGCCCAAATGTTTCTTCAGTCATAAACCCCATATTGTGATCAACATTAGTTAAAACTTGAGGAACCATATAATTTTTGTGTTCTTTAGGAAAATTAAATTTATTTTCATCAATTATCTTTTTAGCACCTTTATTAATAGCATCATCCATTTGTTTGTGAATGAAATTTGCTGCAGATAGTTTTACCACAGGCCCTAAATTAGTTTCTTTTTCTAGTGGATTACCAAGTTTATAATTATAAGCTTTAGAGGCAAATAACTCTATAAAGTTATTATAAATTTTTTCATCAACATAGATTCTTTCAATACCACAGCATGATTGACCAGAATTAAAAAAAGAACCATCTACAAGGTTTTCGACTGTTTTTTCTAAATCACAATCATATCTTGCATAAGCTGGATCTTTTCCACCCAATTCTAGTGCCATATCAATAAACTTAGTATGTGTTGCTCTTTGAACATCGTAACCTGCTTTTACAGATCCTGTAAAAGATACAAAATTAATTCTTTTATCAGATACTACTTTTAATCCATCCTCATGATTTAAATGTAAATAATTAAAAACATCTTCTGGTAATATTTTTTTTGCTGATTGATAAAGTTGCTCAGCACACAAAGGTGTTTGCGCAGAGTGTTTTAAAATAACAGAGTTCCCTGCAGCCATTGCAGGTATAATTGAGTTGACAGCCACAAGATAAGGATAGTTCCATGGAGCTATTACAAAAACAATTCCAAGTGCTTTTCTTTTTATATAACTTTTAAAATTATTATCTTTAGTAACATCAATGTTAGCCAATTTTTTTTCTGCAATTGACAACATATAATCAGCTCTCTCTTTAAAACCATTTAGTTCACCAGTAGCCTGAGAAATTGGTCTTCCAATTTGTCTGCTTAATTCTTCTCCTATAACATCTCCTCTTGATAAAAAATCATCAACGAATTTTTTGATGAGTTTAACTCTTTCACCTACAACTAAATTTGCCCAACCTTGTTGAGCTTTCATTGAATTTTCTATTGTTTGTTCAATTTTATTGGAGTGATATTCTCTTTCCACAAAAACAGTATTATCAATGGGTGTAATAGTTTTTTGCATAATATTTTAGTTAAAAATTAGTTTATAAAGTGATATACAGCATCTAATTTCATAAAACACTATAATATTATTATGCAAAAATATAACTGGAATTATCCTACTACTATGTGGGTTGGTGAAAATAGAATAAACGATATTGCACTAGCATGTAAGAATTTAAATATTTCAAAACCTTTATTAGTTACAGATAATGGTCTAGCAAAAACAGAAATTGTAAAAAATACTCTTTCAATTTTAAAAGATAATAATATTGCTCCAGAATTATATGCAAACGTTGTTGGTAACCCAACTGGATCTAATGTAAATGAGGGAGTTGAAAATTACCATAAAAGTAATTGTAATGGAGTAATTGCATTTGGTGGCGGTAGTGGTCTAGATGTTGGAAAAGCAATTGCTTTTATGTCTGGCCAAACATTACCCATTTGGGATTTTGAAGATGTTGGAGACAACTGGACTAAAGCTAATGCAAATAGAATTGCACCAATTATTGCAGTTCCAACTACTGCTGGAACAGGTTCTGAAACTGGAAGAGCTTCAGTAATTTTGAACGAGAAAACTGGTGTAAAAAATATTATCTTTCATCCAAAATTTTTGCCTTCAATTGTAATTCTTGATCCTGTTTTAACAATTGGTTTGCCTCCAAAAATCACTGCTGCTACTGGAATGGATGCGCTCGCACATAATTTAGAGGCATTCTGTGCGCCTGGATATCATCCAATGGCTGATGGAATTGCACTAGAAGGAATGAGATTAATAAATGAGTGGTTGCTTGAAGCAGTAAATAATGGATCAAATTTAGAAGCAAGAATGAACATGTTAACTGCTGCAAGCATGGGTTCTACAGCATTTCAAAAAGGCCTGGGTGCAATACATTCACTAAGCCATCCAGTAAATGCATTAAATAATATTCATCATGGATTATCTAATGCTATCTTTATGCCTTATGTTTTAACCTTCAATAAGGATGTTATCGAAGATAAGATAATCAAAATTTGTGACTACTTAGAATTGAAAGATAAATCATTTGACGGTTTTATAAGTTGGATTTTAGATCTTAGAAAAAAATTAGATATGCCACATAAGTTGTCTGATGTAATTAATGAAAAAGATTTACAGCTAGATCGATTATCAAAAATGGCTTTAGCAGACCCATCAACAGGTGGAAATCCAAAA
Source organism: uncultured Pelagibacteraceae bacterium (assembly GCA_902520685.1). Classification (GTDB taxonomy): domain Bacteria; phylum Pseudomonadota; class Alphaproteobacteria; order Pelagibacterales; family Pelagibacteraceae; genus Pelagibacter. The sequence continues at coordinate 27,999 of CABYPE010000005.1, forward strand.
GAATTGTCAGAGGCTGATATGAAAATTATGTATCAAAATAGTATGTCTGGAACTCTTTTTAATTAATGTCTGAATTAAATATTCTAATTGTTGAGGGAAACAATCCTAAAGATTCCGAAGTTTTTATTAATGCTGCAAAGGCATCATGTTCTGAAAATTTTAAGAATGTAGTTACAGAGTTAGAACCATCTTCAAAAATAACAATTATTAATCCTGCTAATGACAATGAAACTAAAGAAGCACTGGAAAACATGAGTCAATATGATGGGATTATTTTTACTGGTGGAGCTATGAGACTAAACGATATGACAGATGAAATTAAAAAACATATTAACTTTGCATATAATTGTTTTAAATATGATAATAAAATCCTTGCAATTTGTTGGGGTTTGCAAGTTTGCTCAACTGCAGCAGGTGGTAAAGTTGCACCAGGTAGAAATGGTGCTCACATTGGCATAGCAACTGATGTTGAAATTAATGAAAATGGAAAAAATAATCCCATTTATAAAAATAAAAAACACAGATTTAATACTCCAGCTTTCAATTTTGATGAGGTGATTAAATTACCAAAAGGAGCAACTCTTCTTGCTAGTGATAAAGTAAATAATAATATGGGTGTGTATTTTAAATCAGGAAATTCTGAAATTTGGGGCTTACAATATCATCCTGATTATGAATACTGGCAAATGATAAATTTATCAAATGCAAGATTTGATAGGATGATTGCCAATAATCATTTTAAGAATGAAGAAAAATTTAAAGAACATATTGATTTAATAAAATCTGAAGAAAAAAATTTAGATTTTGTAAATAAAACACATGAAATTCAAAATTGGTTAGATATTATTAAAGTTTCTTAATTTTTTTTAAAATCTATTATTTTAAATTAAAATTTTCTTTATCTATATCCTGAAATAAAATTGGCCAATCGAGAGATTTCGCATATTTATTGAACCAAAATGGTAAAAATCTTTCAGCTAGAAATCCATATATTCTTATCTTTCCATAACCCTCTAAATCAAAGCCAAAAATTTTTTCGCATTTATCAAACCAATCAAAAATAGTTTGATAATATCTACTCATTAACTTTTTAGACCTGCAAATAAATAAATTAGCCTGATTGTAGGAATTATTGTTATTTACATATTCTCTAAAATCCTCTCTATCTTCACTATCTAGGAGATTTATTGCTTTATCCAAAACTCCAACTCCATGAAACATTTCAAACTGAAATTTTATATTTCTATTTTTTTTTAAAATAGCTTTAGGATTGTGCAATAGTGCTTGTTTGCCATACTTAATAATCTTTATTAGTTTTATATTATTCATACTTATCTTATTTGCCAATATAACATCATAATCATTCCAAATTTTAGGCACTCTATTTAAAATTTTATCTTTAAACGGAATCTCTGAATTTGACACTATTTTTTCATTCATCCAAAATCTTCTATAAGTACAAAATCCAACCCAATCATTCCCGTTGAATATATCAAAATCATTTTGCCACAACCAATAGTGAAAAGTATATTCACCATAATATTTATTTTTATGAGAAATATTTGTACCAGTATTATCTCTTAACCATCCTCTTTGATAATCACCTTTACCTAGAGCAACAGGTATATAATTAAGACTTTTTACTTTATCTAACAATCCATCATTAATACATAAGCAATAGATTTTTAAGTTACTCATTCAAATTTTTTTAATTTTATATAGATATTAAATATTTTTTTTAATTTTATAATTTAGAAAGATAATTAGAATAATCACATTTTCCATAAAATTTAATTGAATCTTTTATATGTTTTTTGTTAATCCAACCATTATTAAGAGCGATTTCCTCTAAACATGCAATTTTTAATCCTTGTCTATTTTCTATTGCAGAAACAAAAGCACTTGTCTTATAAAAATCATCCATTGAGCCTGTGTCTAACCAAGCTCCACCCCTTCCTATCAAATCTGCAGAAAGTTGATCTTTTGATTTATATAAATTTAGTAAGTCTACAATTTCTACTTCACCTCTTTTTGATGGTTTGAGTTTTTTTGAGTATTTAACAACATTATTATCAAAAAAATATAAGCCTGTAATTGCAAGATCTGAAAAAAATTTTTTTGGTTTTTCTTTAATTTTTATAATTTTTTGTTTTTTATTAGTTTGTGCTATCCCAAATAATTCAGGATTTTGTACTTTATGTAGGACTACTCTAGCACCCTCGTCAAGTTTGGTATTATTAAGAAGTAAGGTTGATAAATTTTGTCCATAAAAAAAATTATCACCTAAAATCATAGCAACATTATCTTTACCAATAAATTTTTCTCCAATTACAAATGCATCAGGCAATCCTCTAGGTCTAGACTGTTCCAAATATGTAATCTTAATTCCTAAATTTTTTCCATTCGGCAAAATTTTTTTGTATTGATGTAACTGACCTTTGTTTACAATAATTAATATATTTCTTATTTTTGATAGCATTAAAATTGACAATGGATAAAAAATGAGAGGTTTATCATAGATTGGTAGTAATTGCTTATTTACAGCTTTTGTTAATGGGCTCATACGAGTTCCTTTTCCTCCAGCTAAAATTATTCCTTTTTTTATCATCCTTTACCTAATCTATTAATAATATCTTTTTTTGAAAGTGATTTATAATATGATTTATTTTCAAAGTACCAATCGAGTGTTAACTTAATTCCTTTTTTAAAGTTTATTTTAGGAGACCAACCAAGTTTTGTTTTTATTTTATTACTATTTAATGCATATCTAATATCGTGACCAGGTCTATCCTTAACAAAATTTATTTTTACTTTTTTTCCAATTTTTATTATTTTTTTGGAACCTTTTAAAAGTTCTCTTGTAACTTGTAAATTATTTAAGTTTTTATTTGATCCAATGTTATAAAATTCACCAATTTTACCTTTTGTAAAAACTTTAATTAGTGCTTCGCAGTGATCTTTAACATATATCCATTCTCTGGAATTTGTTCCTTTTCCATAAATTGGTAGAGGTTTATTTTTCATAATATTATAAATAAGTTTAGGAATTAATTTTTCAGGATGCTGTTTTGGACCATAGTTATTTGAACAATTAGTAACCATTGCTGGTAAATTATAAGTTCTTATATACGAACTGACTAAATGATCTGATGCAGCCTTGCTTGCAGCATAAGGTGAGCTAGGTTGATAAGGATATTCTTCATGAGATCTTCCAGATAAAATATCGCCATAAACTTCATCTGTCGAAATATGAATTAATTTTGATTTATTCCTTTTTGAATAATTTTTAAAATTTTCTAATAAATTGTAAACACCAACTATATTACTTTGAATAAAACTGTCAGGATTATCAATTGATCTATCAACATGAGTTTCAGCTGCTAAATTGAATATTCCTATAGGTTTATAACTTAAAAATATATTATTGATTTTTTTATCTTTGATATCGAGTTTTATATATCTATATCTTTTTGAATTTTTAAATTCTTTTACATTGTATAAATTTGAAGAGTAAGTAGCCTTATCAATGTTGATCACATAAAAATTTTTTTTCAGTAATAGATCTATAAGATTACTACCAATAAATCCCAATCCGCCCGTAACTATGATTTTTTTCATTATTTGATTTTTACATTACAAAAAAGTGTTAGTATAGTCGAGTATTCATATATTATGTCAATAAGTAGGCACAATCTTACAGTCATCATAGTTAGCTTTAAAAGCGATCATGTAATTGATCGATGTATTAAATCAATTGATAATACAATTGAAATTATAGTTGTAGATAACTCCAATAATGTTGAATTTAAAAATGAAATTGAAAAAAAGTATAAAAACGTAAGATGTATTTTGTCAAAAAAAAATATAGGGATGGGTGCTGGAAATAACTTGGGTATTAAAAATGTAATCAATGATTTTGCATTAATTCTAAATCCAGATGTTGTTTTAGAGGATAATTCAATCAACGAAATTATAAAAGCATCTAAAGATATTGGTGAATTTGGTATTATTGCACCCATTTCAAATAAAAATGAATATCCAAATTACAAATTAGATAAGAGAAATAATTTTAATTCAGAAAAGCCATTTAAAGTAAAAAGCGTTGATGGTTATGCTATGTTGTTAAACTTAAAAAGATTAAAAGAAATAGAGGATTTCAATTTTTTTGATGAAAATTTTTTCTTATATCTCGAGAATGACGATTTGTGTCAAAGAATAATAAATTCAGGGGAAAATATTTTGATAATCCCAAAAGCAAAAATAAATCATCTTGGTGGTGAGGCAGTTAACCCTCGATATCAAACCGAGATAGAGCTTTCTCGAAATTGGCATTGGATGTGGTCTAAATTTTATTTTAATAAAAAGCACTATGGCTACACAATAGCATTTGCAAAAATTACAAAAAATTTAATTTCAGCTAAAATAAAATTTATTTATTATTTGATTACTTTAAATAAATTTAAAAGGAAAAAATATAAAATGAGATTATCTGGATTGTTTAATTCAATGATTGGGAATAAATCTTTTTATAGACCAAAATTAGATGATTAATGCCCTGGAAATTCAATTAGATTTTCTACTTTATATCCTTTTTTAAGTAAATTGTCAGAACCATTTAAGTCAAAAAGATTAATTACAAAGATAAAACAAGCAACCTTTCCATGAGAAATTTCTATTAATTTTGCTGCCGCCTCCGCTGTCCCACCAGTAGCAATTAAGTCGTCAATTACCAAAACATTGTCATCTTTTTCTATAGAGTCTTTATGTACCTCGATTGTTGCAGTTCCATACTCTAATTCAAAATCAATAGAGTGAACTTCAGCTGGTAGTTTATTTTTCTTTCTAAGCATTATAAATGGTTTTTTTAAAACATAAGAAACAGCAGAGGCAAACACAAAACCTCTAGATTCAATTGCTGCTATTTTATTAAATTTAAATTTTTTTGATCTTTCTATAATTTGATTTATTGTTTCTGCAAAGGCTTCTTCATTTTTGATTAAAGTAGTTATGTCTCTAAATAATATTCCTTTCTTTGGATAATCTGGTATTGATCTGATATGATTTTTTAAATTCATTTTTTGATATGAATAGAATATTTGTAGCAGCTTTAAAAGAGGAAACACCTAATTTAGATTTTTTCTATTACACAGGCGTAGGTAAGATAAATGCAACTTATAATTTAACAAAAATAATCCATAAATATAAGCCTGATGAAATAATTAATTTTGGAACAGCAGGAGCAATTGATCAAAAATTGAGTGGAATTATCGAGTGTACTAAGTTTTATCAACGAGATATGGATGTCTCTGGATTAATGAATTTGAAAATTGGCCAAACCCCTTTTGATAATATAAATGAGATTGTTAATACAGAAAGTGGGTATTCATGTGGTTCAGGAGATAGTTTTGTTCAGGGAAAAGTACCAATTAAAGTTGATATTGTAGATATGGAGGCTTATGCTTTAGCAAAAGTTTGCAAATTAGAGAATATTAATTTTAGATGTTTTAAGTTTATATCTGATAATGCAGATGAAACTGCAAAGTTGGATTGGATAAAAAATTATAAAAAAGGAGCCGAACTATTCAAGCAGAAATTGAAAGAAATAAACTTATTATAAGTTTAATATTTAATTGAAATTACAATAAAAGTCTGTACTTAGACTTATAAGGGGTAATTTTAAAATGACTAAAGTTGGAGAACACATTACTCTAGACATAATTGGCACTACCAAAGAATATGATCCATCTATATTTGAAAAAGTAATCCAAGATATTGCTAAAGCTGCAGAAGTTACAATCTTGAATATCTCAAAATATAAATTTGAACCTCAAGGATTTACAATTTTAGCCTTACTGGCCGAAAGTCATATTAGTTTTCACACTTTTCCGGAAAAAGGAATAATTAGTTTTGATTTTTTTACATGTGGAAAAATTAATCCATCAATAGCAATTGATATAGTTAAAAAAGAATTTAAACATAAAAGGATTGTTAAAAAAGAATTTAATAGAGATACTAAATCTTTATATCATGACATTTACAGCTCACCTGGTTTACAAAAATCTTATGTTGTAAATGATGTTTTGGAAGACTTTAAATCTAAAGTTGGTCAACATATTGAAATTTTGGAGCTTGAGCAATTCGGCAAATCTTTATTCATTGATGGAGAAATACAAGTAGCTGCTTCAGATGAGCATCTGTATAGCTCAACTTTTGTTGGTGCTGGATTAAAGTTAAATAAACAAAATGAGAGAGCAGCGATAATTGGAGGTGGTGATGGTGGTGTTGCAAGAGAATGTATTTCAAAGAAATTTAATTTTGTGGATTGGTATGAGCTTGATCCTGAAGTAGTTGAAGTTTGTAGTAAACATTTAGGTAATATTGGAAATAAAGCTACAGAAAAAAATTCAGTCAAATGTGTTTGGGGAGATGCTTTTGAAAGTATTAAATCTGTTAATGATGACACATATGATCACATATTTGTTGATTTAAATGATGATCAGTTTTGTATTAATCTTGCTGCAAAAAACATGGACTCTTTAGTTAGAATTTTAAAACCAAAAGGAGTAATTACAGCACAAGTTGGTAGCCAAGATAAAAAACCCCATCAAGTTGAAAATTGGTTGAATGTTTTTCACCATCATTTTGGTAATACTAAATTATCAAGGATTTATGTACCTAGTTTTGATTGTTCTTGGAATTTTTCTTCTTCAATAAATCATTAATTTTTTCTTTTTTAAATCCTCAATTTGTGAAATACTAATTTTTTTATTAAAGGAGAAACAATGAATATATTCAAAAAAACTATTTTTACAGTTTTACTTTCCTTGCTAGTAATAGGAAATGTTAATGCTGATAAAATTAAAATTGGAACAGAAGGTGCCTATCCTCCATGGAACTCTAAAAATGAGGCAGGGAAGTTAATAGGATTTGAAGTTGAGTTAGCTTACACACTATGTAGATATATTGGGCAACAGTGTGAAATCGTTGAACAAGACTGGGATGGAATGATCCCAGCATTAATCATGAGAAAGTTTGATGCAATAATGGCTGGGATGTCAATTACTGCAGAAAGACAAAAAGCAATTAGTTTTTCTCAAGGTTATGCAGACGAAGTTGCTTCATTAGCTGTAATGAAAGGATCAAGCTTGGAAGGATTAGATACTCCAGCAGGTATAAATTTAACTAAACCTAATGCAGCTGCTAAAAAAGCTTTAAAAACTCTTACAGGAGCTTTAGCTGGAAAAACAGTTTGTGTCCAAACTGCAACTATTCATCAAAATTTTTTAGATTCTGGTGATGTTGGAAAAGTAAATGTAAGAACTTATAAAACACAAGATGAAGTTAACTTAGATTTAGCATCAGGAAGATGTGATGCTGCATTAGCTGCGGCTGTTGCATTCAGTGATTATGCAGAAAAATCTGGTAAGCCGGTTGTTCTAACTGGACCAACTTTTTCAGGTGGTGCATTTGGTAATGGTGTTGGAGTTGGTATTAGAAAAGATGATGCTGAACTTTTGAAAAAGTTTAACGCAGCAATTAATAAAGCAAGAAAGAACGGAGATATTAGTAGAATAGCTACTAAATGGTTCGGTTTCGACGCTTCTATGTAATTAAATTTTAGATTTGGCGACTATAATGTATAGTCGCCAGTCTCTATGGAACTTCTAGCATTTGGAGATACCGGTTGGGGTGATGAATTATTTTATGCAACCCTAATGACTATAGCTGTATCAATTACAGCAATGATAATTGGTTTTAGTTTTGCAGCAATTTTCACTCCACTTAAACTATCAAATAATAAATTATTAAATTTAATCGCAAATTCTTACACAACAGTAATTAGAGGTGTTCCAGAACTATTAGTAATCTACCTTTTCTTTTTTGGTGGTACTGGCGCTGTGATGTATGTTGCTTCAATATTTGGCTATAATGAATATATTGAAATAAATGCATTTATAACTGGTGCATTTGCAATTGGAATTATTTCTGGTGCCTATTCAACTGAGGTTTTTAGAGGAGCAGTTCAATCAATTGACAAAGGCCAGTTTGAGGCTGCTAAAGTTTTAGGATTATCAAAATTTGCTCAATTTTATAAGATCATTCTTCCACAAGTTTTACGACTAGCCATTCCTAATTTAAGTAATGTTTGGCAAATTACCCTTAAAGATACATCTTTAATTTCAGTCACTGGTTTAGTTGAAATTATGAGACAATCTTATATTGCAGCAGGTTCAACAAGAGACCCTTTATTCTTTTATTCTTTTGCAGCTGTTTTGTACTTATTACTTACTTATCTAAGCATGAAGTTAATTAACAGATTAGAAATAAAATATAGCAGGGGATACTAATGGATCTTGAATTAATGATAGCTAGTTTGCCAAAATTATTAAGCGCTGCAACTATAACTTTAAAACTTTTATTAGTTTCTTTAATTATAGGTTTATTTATCGGTTTTATATTTGCAATCTTAAGATTAAATAAAAATATCTTTATAAATAGATTTGCTTATGGATATTCATATTTATTTAGAGGAACTCCATTACTAGTCCAAATATTTATTATTTATTTTGGTTTAGGACAAATTGAGTATTTAAGATCTACTTTTTTATGGGTTGTTTTAAAAGAACCATATTGGTGTGCAATTATTGCTTTTGCATTAAATACTGGAGCTTATACATCAGAGATTTTGAGATCCGCATTTCAAACAATTAAACCTGGTGTAATTGAAGCTGGTCAAAGTCTTGGTATTTCAAGTAAAATTATATTTTATAAAATACAAATACCCATAGCTATTAGACAATCATTACCAGCATATGGAAATGAAATTATTTTAATGATGAAAGGTACTTCTTTAGCAAGCACAGTCACTTTGATGGATCTTACTGGTGTTGCAAAATATATAATTTCAACAACCTTTAAGCCGATCGAAGTATTTATAGTTGCGGGTGGAATCTACTTATTTATGACCTTTATAATCCACAATGTGATTAAATTTTTAGAAAAAAAATATAGTTTTAATTAAAGTATAACTAAATCTATTTTTTGTTTTCCAAGTCTTTCATTTCCATTTTCAGTTACTAAGTAAGTTTCACCTAAGTTCATCGCTAACTGATTTTCTGAGTCCATTAAAATCATATGCATAAAGAAAACGTTACCTGGTTTAATTTCATATGGATTACCCGTGTATATCATTGGCCAATCCATCCAATTAGGAGAAAAAGTTGATCCTAATGAATAACCGCAAGCATTCATTCGTGATTTATTGTATCCAAGATCATCAAATGTTTTTGCATGCACATCAAACACTTCACCAACTTTATTTCCCGGTTTCAATTTATTTTCACAATTTGTTAAAGCTTCAACACAAGCTTCGTGCATTCTAATATGTTTTGGATCAGATTTTCCGATAGGAATAGTTCTAAACATTGCTGAATGATAATGTTTATAAGTTCCAGCCCACTCAATACTTAATTGATCTTGATTTGATAAATTTCTTTTTTCAGCTTGGTATCTACACAAAAGGGCGTTATGCCCCGATCCAATAATATATTCATTAGCTGGATAATCACCTCCACCTTCTAAAACTATTTTTTGCATTTCTGCTAAAATTTTTGCCTCACTCGCTCCTGCTTTAGTATATTTCCAAGCCTGGTTTAAAGCATTATCAGCAAGTTCAGCTGCTTTTCTTACATAAATAATTTCTTCTTGAGATTTTATAACTCTAAGTTTTGTAATTAATTCTGATTGATCTTCAACATTACAATAATTTTCTAAAGATTTATTTAATCTAATAGCATTACGTCCAGTCATTCCATAAGCTTCATACTCAATACCTATCTTTTTTTCTTTTAAAGAAAGTTCATCTAAAATAATTTTAAGATCATCAGTTGGATTAGAACCATCTTTATCAACCCAAATTCTAATATCTTCAATATTAGAAGTATTTTGTGCCTGTCTTAGATCAGGAGCTCTTGTTAAAAGAATAATATTTCCATTTTTATCCATTACTAATGTTTGAAAAAAAACATAACCAAAAGTGTCATAACCGGTTAACCAATACATAGACTCTTGTCTAAACATCAATAAAGCATCAAGATTTTGCTCTTTTATTGATTTTAAAACTTTAGTTTTTCTCTGTGAAAATTCTTCTTTTGAAAAATGTAGTCCCATTAAATTATTTAATAGCTAGTGTATTCTTTAATTTCTTTGATGACTGATCCTGTATGATTATTGATTTCTAATTTAATTTTTGCACGATCATCATTTAGAAAATGTACATCTCTTGAAAGCTTTATAAATTTTTCACCGAAATCTTTATCTTTTTCACATTTTCTTTTGTTATCTTCTATAACCCAAAGTTTAGAATTTATTTCTTTAAGAGATTGAAAAAGATTATTAAGTTTGTCATCAGACTTAACATTTTTTTCTAGTTGATCTTTTAGAATAGAGTATTCGTTTTTGATAAATTTTAACTTTTCAGGATCTTCTATTTTTTCCTGTTTAATCTCTAAGATAGATATCTTATCTAAAAGTTCTCCAATTGAAACCTCAACTATAATTTTATTCATAAAATTTAATACTGTGCTATCTTGTTATAAATATGTCTAATATTTTAATTATTAAACACGGATCATTAGGAGATATAGCGCAAGCGAGTGGGGCAATTCAAGATATATCTGAAAACCATAAAAATGATCAAATATTTCTTCTAACAACTAAAACTTACTTTGATTTATTTAAGAAAAATTCTTTTATACATGAGGTAATTTTAGACAAAAGACTTCCAAGATATAATTTAATTTATTTATATTTTTTAATGAAAGAGTTAAAGAAGCACAAATTCTCAAAAGTTTTTGATCTTCAAAATTCTTCCAGAACTAATTTTTATAAAAACATTCTTTTTCCAAAAGCTGATAAAATAGTTTGGTCGAGTTCAATCACAACTTTGCCATCAGATAAAAATAAAAATGAATTTGATAAACAATCTGTCCTTGAAAGGTTTAATTATCAATTAAAAGAGTCAGGTTTAAATACACAGAATACATTAAAGCCAGATTTTAATTGGGCTTCTACAGATATAAGTGAAATCAAAAACTTTTATAAAATGAATAAATATATATTGCTATTTCCTTTTTGTTCTCCTCACTTAACAATAAAAAAATGGCCTCATTATAATAAACTTATTGAATTAATTTCAAAAAAATATGGTGATTACTATAAAATTGTAACTGCTCCTGGACCATCAGAAATTAATGATGCAAAAAATATCAATGCATTAGCTTTGTTAGATAATGGGAGATCATTAGATATTTCACAATTAACATCTTTAATAAAAGATAGTTCTTTTGTTGTTGCTAATGACACTGGTCCAGCCCACATCACAGCACATGTAGGAACTAGAGGTCTTACATTATTTGGCAAACATACAACTGCTTACAAAGTTAGTATTGAAAGAGAAAATTTCAAAGCAATTGAAGTAACAGATTTAAATAATTTAAGCGCAGAAAAAGTCTTTGAAAGATTAAGTAATATTTTAAATTAATTGAGAATTTTTTTATACTCTTCCATAATTTTTTCCCACTGAAATTTGGCAACATATTCCTTGGCATTTTTACCAAGTTCTATATATTTTTTATTTTCTATCATTGAATTTAAAGATGAATAAATATCATCTAAATTATTTCCGTCACAAATTAAACCTGTTTTATCGTGATCAATTGCATCTGCAGCACCACCATCTTTTCCACCAAGAGAGGGAATACCATAGTGCGCAGCTTCAACATAAGCAATTCCAAATCCTTCAACAGATGATTTATGAATGATTGATGGCATAACAAAAATGTTAGAGTTAGCTAATAAGGAATTTTTTAAATCATCACTTATATCTTTAAAGAACATAACTTGTGAATTTAAATCAAGTTCATTAACTAATTTTTTTATATTTTCTTCTTCATCACCATGGCCAATACAAATATAAACAATATCAGGATAAATTTGTTTTAAATTTCTAATAGCCATTATAATTTTTTCATGATTTTTTCTTTTATCAAATCTTGAAACAGTAATTAATCTGGGTGATTTAACTTTTAATAAACTTTCAACTTTTTCTACAGATTGTTTCTTGAGTTTTTTGACAGGATCAACGCCTGGATTAATAACAGTTATTTTTTCCTCATTTACTCCAATTTGAATTGCTAAATTTTTGGTATAATTTGAGTTAGCTACGACTTTTTCAATATTATTTAAAACTTTTAAAATTCGAGTATTTAATCTGCTTCCTTTAGGATGGTTAATTTCTTTACCATGAATAAGACAGTATTTTTTCTTATTTGATTTAAGAAGTTCCAAACTCTTCCAATGATCACTAATAATACCTTCAATTTTTTTTTCTTTTGAAACTTCATCAATTAATTGAGCCTTTCTTATTTTTCTAAAAAATTTAATTCCCCCAACTCTCTCAATTGTAAAATTGGTATTTTTATCAAAGTCTTTGTGGCTCTCATGATGATCTGCAAAAACTTTAATCATAAAGTTTTTTGATAATTCTTTTGATAGACCCCACATTAAACTTTGCATACCACCCAGTTCTGGTGGAAAAGCTCTAGTTACAACTAAATACATTAATTATGGTTTCCACTTAATACTACACCCAGCACTAGGAGTTTGGTTTTCTGGACCTTTGCCTGTTTTGCTAATTTGTTTCATTGCTTTAAGGAGATCACTTTCACCTTCTCTTACTGGAACTAAATTTTTTAGTTCTCTTAATCTACCTCTGTATTGAAGTTCTAAATTTTTATTATAACCAAAAAAATCAGGTGTACACACTGCATCATAAGTTCTAGCAATCTCTTGCGTCTCATCGTTCAAATATGGGAAATTAAATTGATTTTTTTCTGAAAATTTAATCATATTTTCAAAAGAATCTTCAGGATAATTCTCTGCATCATTGGCACAAATAGCTACTGAATTTATACCAATCTTTTTTAATTTATTGCAATCTCCAACAATATCTTTTGTGACAGCTTTCACATAAGGACAATGATTACAGATAAACATAATTAAAGTTCCGTTTTCACCTTTGATATCATTTAAGGATAATATTTTATTCTCTGTAGATTTTAGTTCAAAGTTATGAGCCTTTTGTCCGAAATCACATATTGGAGTTTGTATTGGCATAATGTAATAATATATAAATTATGTTTTACGATTTAAAAGATAAAAAACTAAAAAACTCTGGCGAAAATTGGGTAGCTCCTAATGCGGTAGTGATTGGCGATGTCACATTAGAAAAAAATACAAGTATTTGGTTTAATGCAACCTTAAGAGGAGATATCGAAAATATTCATATTGGTGAAGGGTCAAATATTCAAGATGGAAGTGTATTACACACTGATCCTGGCTGTCCTTTAAAAGTTGGTAAAGATGTAACAGTTGGACACTTAGTTATGCTTCATGGATGTACAATAGGGGATAATAGTTTGATTGGAATAGGGGCGGTGATTCTAAATAAAGCTAAGATTGGAAAAAACTGTATTATAGGAGCTAAAGCTCTTATTACAGAGAATAAAGAAATACCAGATAACTCATTGGTAATTGGTTCACCTGGCAAGGTTGTCAGAGAAGTTACTGAAGAAGAAAAAAAAGCAGTTTGGGAAAACACTAAACACTATCAAAATAATTGGAAAAAATATTCTAAATCAATTTTTTAAGGAACTAGCCAAGCATTCTTATTAGTTTCCAAATCAAATTTTGCTCTTCTATGTCCTTTAGCAGCAAGATATAACCATTCGATAGATTTAATTTTGCACTTAATAACAGTAAAATTTTTAAAACCCTCTTCACTTTGTTCCATTGTGTAATCAAAATCCTCTAATTTAGATATCATACCAGACGTTGGATTTTCAGAATTAGTTCCTGGAGGACTATCAGTTAAATAGCATCTTCTACTTATGTGTTGAGTTTTTTTCCAAGATTCTTCCGTTGTAGAGTTTTGATTATTTATTTCACAATCAACTTTAACTCTTAGTTGAATCTTTTCTTCTTTGTCGTAGAAAAGCAGTGAAGCTTTGTTATTCTTTTTAAGAATATCTACTTTTGGTGATCTAAAGTCAGTATGAAACTGCAATAAATTATTTGCTCTATCTGACTTTCTTAAAACAACTATTCTACCATCAACTTCATCTTGATCTGCACATATGAAGGCAGGTATTCTAAATGGTGATCCCCTGTTAGTGACTGCGTCATCCAACATTGACCAATACTTATTTTGAATTTCTTCTAAATTTTCATAGTATGCTGGTTGCATACATTACTTTCTAAATCGTTTAATTAGGCTTGAAGTGTCCCAACGATTTCCACCCAAATCTTGAACTTCTCCATAAAATTTATTAACAAGTTCAGTTACAGGTAATAATGAACCATTATTTTTAGCTTCATCCATTGCAATTTTCAAATCTTTCCTCATCCAATCAACTGCAAAACCAAAATCAAATTTATCATCAATCATTGTTTTATATCTATTTTCCATTTGCCATGATTGTGCAGCTCCTTTTGATATTACTTCAATAACATCTTCCATGTTCAATCCAGCTTTCATTCCAAAGTTTATTCCTTCAGACAATCCTTGAACTAATCCTGCTATACAAATTTGATTAACCATCTTGGCCAATTGACCACTTCCTGCTTTACCAAGTAATTTCATTTTTTTGCTGTAACAATCAATTTTATCTTTAGCTTTATCAAAGTCAGGCAGATCACCTCCGATCATAACTGTTAATGCTCCATTTTCTGCACCAGCTTGACCACCAGATACTGGAGCATCTAATGCACCAAATCCATTTTTTTTTGCATACTCATAAATTTCCCTTGCAATTGTTGCTGATGCTGTTGTGTTATCAATATAGATTGCACCTTTTTTTATAGCTTTAAAAGCACCATTGTCACCAAAAGTAACTTCTCTCAAATCATTATCATTTCCAACGCAGGTAAAAATATATTCAGCATCTTTTGCTGCTTCAGCAGGAGTTTCTGCTAATTTACCTTTGTAGTCCTTAATCCATTTTTCTGCTTTTGATTTCGTTCTATTAAAAACAGTTACATTGTGACCACCTTTTGATATATAACCAGCCATTGGATAACCCATTACACCAAGACCTATGAAAGCAACGTTACAACTCATAATTTTTTATGTTTAATAATTTAAGTTTAAAAGTAATTATATTTGGATTTATTTTTACATTTTTTTCTAGCTTTGGACAGAGTTTTTTTCTTGGTTTATTTAATTCTAGTATTAGAGATGCTTTATCAATCACACATGGACAATTTGGCTCAATTTATGCATCAGCTACTTTGTTGAGTAGCGTTTTCTTAATTTGGATTGGAAAAAAAATCGATGATGTGAATATATTAAAGTTTGCATCTTATGTAATAATTTTTCTATCGGTTTCCTGTTTTATATTTTCAAAAATTTCATCTGTTATTTTTTTATTTATAGGGATTTTCTTAATGCGTTTAGCTGGACAAGGATTATCTAGTCATACTGCAACAACAACCTTATCTCGCTTTTTCAATAAAAATAGAGGAAGAGCTCTAAGCACAGGTTGGTTAGGATTGTCATTTGCTGAATTTATGATGCCAATTTTAATTGTTTTTTTATTAACTTTTATAGAGTGGAGAGATATCTGGGTTTCAATTTCTATTTTAGTGATACTAGTTTTACCTGTTGCAACTTTTATTTTAGTTAAGGAAGTAAAACTGGATACTAGAGAAGAGTCTAAGATTGAGAAGAGCAATAAAGAAATTAAACAATGGAGAAGAATAGAAGTTTTAAAAGATTATAGGTTTTACATAATATGTATGACCATGTTGGCTATGCCATGGATTGCTACCGGCTCTTTTGTTTATCAGTCATTTATATCTTCCTCTAAAGAATGGGGTCCTTATGTAATTGCACAATCATTTATGGCTTATTCAATTTTATCAGTAATCACTCTTTTCATATCTGGCTTTTTAATTGATAAATTTTCTAGTAGAAAATTACTCATCTACATGAATATCCCTCTTTTTTTTGGAACGATAGTTCTTTACTATTTTGACGCTCCATTGTCCTCATTTGTATTTTTTGGTTTACTCGGAGTGACTAATGGGCTTGCAAATGTACTTGGTTCTTCAACTTGGGCTGAGATTTATGGGGTAAAATATATTGGATCTATAAAGGCATTAACTACTGCACTTATGGTATTTGCAACTGCTTTTGGAACTGCTTTATTTGGTTTTCTGATTGATATTGGTTTTTCAATTGAACAGATAGCAATTGTCTCGGGAACCTATATTTTCGGTTCAATTATTTTTCTTTATTTAGTTAAAAATAAGCTAAACCCTCAATATATCTAAAAAAATAGTCTTGATTTTTAGAAGTTCACTGTATAGATACTGCGCATGGCTAGAGTAACAGTAGAAGATTGTGTAGATAAAGTAGATAGTCCTTATGAATTAGTTCTTGTTGCAAAAGAGAGGGCAACACAATTAAATTCTGGCATTGAACCATCAATTGAAAAAGATAACGATAAAAATACAGTTATAGCTTTACGAGAAATTGCTGAAGAAAAAATTAAAGTTCCAGATTTAACTGAGAGTGCAATTTACAAACTAAGAAAACACGTGGAACAAGTTGATGATGGATCTGAAGATGATGAAGAAGTTGGCGATGATTTTGATAGTTTATATAAAGGCGAAATTTCAAAAAGTGGAACTCCAATTCTACCATCAAAAAGAGCAAGAAAAGCACCAGAAAAAATTCAAGTTTCCCAAGAAGATTTAGCTGAACTATCACAAACTGCTAAAGTTGATGTTGAAAGTTCAGTCAGTGAAGAGAATATTTCTGAAGACGGTGAAGTTTCGTTAGATGAAGTATCAGAGTCAGAAAATCAAGAAGCAGAGTCATCTTCAGATGAGACTGAAGCTTCAAACTCATAAAAAAATAATATAAAGTTAAAAAAATGAATAGGAAAGTGTCAATTGCTCCTATGATGGACTGTACAGATCGTCATGAGCGTTTTTTTTTAAGATTAATTTCAAAAAATATTCTTCTTTATACAGAAATGGTTGTTGATGAAGCAATAAATAGAGGGGATAAAAAAAAATTATTAGAATTTAATATTAATGAAAAACCAGTTGCTCTTCAATTAGGTGGTTCATCACCAAAGCTTTTAGCTGAGGCTACCAAAGTAGGAGAAGATTTTGGTTATGATGAAATAAATTTAAATTTAGGTTGTCCAAGTAAAAAAGTGGAAAAAAATAGATTTGGTGCTTGTTTAATGAGAGACCCAAATCTAGTTGCAGAATGTTTGAGTAAAATGCAGTCTGTTACAAAACTTCCAGTTACTATTAAAACAAGAATTGGATATGATGATGTAGAGGATTATGAGAATTTAAATAATTTTATTTCAACAATAAAGTCAACTGGAGTAAAAACTTTTATCATTCACGCAAGAAAAGCAATGTTAGGTAAATTTACTCCTAAACAAAATTTAAATATTCCACCTCTTAAATATGATTATGTTTATAAATTAAAAGAAGATTTTCCTAATGAAGAAATAGTTATCAATGGAGGAATAACCTGTGTGGATGAAGTTAAATCTCATTTAAAGAAAACTGATGGAGTGATGATAGGAAGAGCAGCGTATCATACACCTTATTTGTTAGCTGATATAGAAAAGTATATATTTAACAATGACAATGTTCCAAGTCGACAAAATGTAATAGAGCAACTTATTCCTTATGTAAAAGATGAATTAAAAAAAGGAACTAGGTTAAATCAAATCATGAGACATACACTTGGTTTATTTCATGGTCAGACAGGAGCAAGTTATTGGAAAAGATATTTAAGTGAAAATATGTGCGTCAGAGATGCAGATGTAAAAAAGATAGATCACATAATGGATAAAATCAAATATAATAATTTTGATACAAGAGTAGGGCAGTCTGCTTAATTCAATTTTAGCAAACGAATATAGTTATATTATTTTATTGATGGTTTTAACAGCCATACCAGTTGGTTTTGTCGCTGGATTGTTTGGTATTGGTGGTGGATTAATAACTGTTCCTTTTTTATATTTCATTTTTAGTTCTTTAGAAATAGATCCTCAATATGTTATGCACTTAGCTGTAGGAACATCTTTTGCAATAATAATACCCACATCTACTGTTTCAGTTTTAACTCATAATAAATTTAAAGCTGTTGATTTTGATATAGTAAAAAATTATGGTTTATTTGTAGTATTAGGTGTTGTTATTGGTACTATTTTTGCAGCTTCATTAAAAACTAAGTCTTTAGTTTTGTTTTTTTCAATAATTATTTTAATTTTAGGAATTTACTTACTTTTAATTAAAGAAAAGGAGCAAAGTATAATTATCAAAATGAAATTACATCTAAAGATAGCCCTTGGTTTTATTGTCGGCTTTATATCTGCTCCTATGGGTATTGGTGGTGCAATTATGAATGTTCCCATTCTAAAGTTCTTTGGATATTCTATAAATAAAGCTATTGGCAGTGCAGCAGCTATAGGTTTTCTAATTGCGCTATTTGGGGCCATAGGTTTTCTTATTTCAGGTAATTATTTAAACACAAGTCTTCCCTTAAGTATTGGTTTCATAAATATACCCGCGTTTTTAATATTTATTCCTATAACTACTTTTATGGCTCGTATTGGTGCTAAAACTGTACACAGTATAGACAAGAACAAAATTAGTAAGTTTTTTGGAATTTTTCTTTTAGTTGTTTCGGTTAAATTTTTTTATGAATATTTGAAATTATAAAAAAAAAGAGGTGACTTCAGTCTCCCTCCATCACCTCACAGAATTAATTTAATTGATTCTCTAAAATCAAATCATCACTTAATAGTTGAATCTTAAACTTATCATTTTTAGAAAAATGCCATAGTTAATAAGTAATTCTTAAATTTTGAATATTTCACTCAAGGATTGTACTCAATTTAAACATAACTTTTGTATGCAGAGTACACAAAAAATTGCTACTTTATAATATGAGTAAAAATAAGATTAAAAAGAAAGCTCAAAATGATTTAAAAATTTTCAAGTCATTACCAGAAAACTTAATTGGTGGAATGAATTATAAAGTTGGAAATTTTTTTCAAGATTTTAAAAAAAATAGAGAAAAAAGAAAATTAAGATTAGAAAAAGAAAAAAAGATCCAAGAACAAAAAGAAATAGAACAACAAAAAAAACAAGCTCAAAAAGATAAAATAATTAAAGCTAAAGAAGAGAAACTTCAAATATTAGCTCAACAAAGATTAATTATTGAAAATGAGAAACAAATTAGAAAAAATGAGGAAAAAAGAAATAAAATTGAGGCAAAAAGATTACAAATAGAACAACAAAAATTAAAAGATGAAGAAGCTAAAAAATTGAGAGAAGATGCTAGAAGACTTAAAGAAGAAGAGTTAAGGATAAAAATATTAGAAAGACAAAAAATTAGAGAAGAGCAAAATAAAATTAAATTAGAGAATATAAAATCAAAAGAATTAGAGGCCCAAAAAAGAAGGGAAGCAAAAGAGGCAGAGCGACAAGAAAAAAACAGAATACAAGAAATAGAAAGACAAAAAAGATTAGATGAAGAGCAAAGATTAAGAGAGGCTGCTAGAAAATTAAAATATGAAGAAGAAAAATTAAGAGAGACAGAAAATAGGCTAAAACAACTTGAATTAGATAGACAGCAAGAGCTAGATAGACAAATTTTAAATGAACAAGCTGAACTAAGAGCTAAAGAAGATGAACTTAAACAAATTGAGGAACAAACAAAAGCTGACGAAGCTGAAAAATTATTAAAAGAGAGAGAAGAAAGACAAAAAGCAGAAGAACTTAGAAAAGAACAAGAAGAACAAAGACTTTTAGATGAAGAAAGAGCTAA
Organism: uncultured Pelagibacteraceae bacterium; assembly: GCA_902520685.1. Classification (GTDB taxonomy): domain Bacteria; phylum Pseudomonadota; class Alphaproteobacteria; order Pelagibacterales; family Pelagibacteraceae; genus Pelagibacter. The sequence continues at coordinate 47,926 of CABYPE010000005.1, forward strand.
GTTATTAAGAGAAAAAGATGAAGAGGAAGAGAGAATTAAAGACGAAAATCGTAGAATAAAGGAATGGGAAGATAAATTTGATCAAGAGCAAAGAATGAGAGAAGAGGAATTAATTAAAAAATTTTACAGTGATCACCCAAACCAATCAAAAATAGAAAATGAGAATAATGATAACAAAGAAGAAGAAGACAAAACTAGTTAAATTTTTTGGTCATATTCTCCTACTTTCCCATTTTCTTTTAAAATCTTATCAATAAATCTAAATATATTAATTTTTCTTTCATCTGAGGTAGGGCTTTCAGTTACAACAACTAAGGATGGTTTATTTGACGAAGCTCTAATTAAACCCCAAGAACCATCTTCAAACGAAAATCTAATTCCATTTACAGTTACAATATTTTTAATTTCTTGATTATCTATCTTAATTTTTTGGGCTTTTATTTTTTTAAATTCTTTCACCATTTCATCAACCACATTATATTTTTCTTCATCCTTACAAAATGGTGCCATTGTTGGTGATTGATAAGTCTTAGGAAGTTCTTTTATTATTTCGTTCATTTTTTTATTTTGATTATTTAATAAATGACAAACCTGAATTGCTGAATTAACGCCATCATCATAACCATAACCTAATGGTTGATTAAAAAAAAAGTGTCCACTTTTTTCAAATCCAGCTAAAGCTTTTTCTTTATGAACTTTCCTTTTAATATGAGAATGACCTGTTTTCCAATATAAAGTTTCACATTTATTTTTGTTTAAAATTTCATCAGTTGAGTAAAGGCCAGTAGATTTTACATCTACAATAAATTTTGAATTTTTATAAATATTTGAAAGATTTCTTGCAATTAGTAATCCAATTTTGTCAGAAAATATTTCATTACCCTTATCATCAATTACACCCACGCGATCACCATCTCCATCGAAACCAAAACCTATATCAGCATTATTGTCTTTTACCGATTTAGCAATAGCATGGAGCATTTTCAAATCTTCAGGATTTGGATTATAATTTGGAAAGGTCCAGTCTAAATTACAGTCAAGCTCAACCACCTCACAACCAATTCCTCTTAAAATATCAGGAGCAAATATACCAGCTGTACCATTCCCACAAGCAACAACAGCTTTAATTTTTTTACGTATTTTATTTTTATTGATTAAGTCATCTTTATAAATTTTATCAAAATTTTTTATTTCTTTTTCATTTCCTTTACCTATTGAAAATTTTCCATTTAAGGTTATTTCTTTTAATTCTTTCATCTCCTCAGGTGCATGAGTTAGTCCTTTTTTGATTCCCATTTTTACTCCAGTCCAACCATTTTCATTATGGCTTGCTGTAACCATAGCAACAGCATCAGCATCTAAATTAAATTGTGCAAAATAAACCATAGGTGATAAAGATAGACCAACATCTTCAACAAAACATCCGGTTGAAATTAGTCCTTTTTTAAGAGCTGTTTTGATTTCCTCACTATAAGATCTGTAATCATGTCCAACAATAACTCTTGGATTTTCTTTAGTTGTATTTTTTTTAATTTGTGTACCTAAGCCTTTTCCTAGATTTCTGATTCCCTCAGAATTGATATCTTTATTATAAATCCATCTTGCGTCATATTCTCTAAAGCCTAACGGATTAATTTTTATTGATTGATTCATGCTGTTAATTACTTACCTTTTTTTTGTTTTTATACTTGAATTATTTTTTATAGTGTTCTATATATGTTCTATTGATTTACTGTTTATATAGTATATTAATACTAAGCGCATACAACATGTAGTTGTTTTCGTATAAATAACAGAATAAAATACTAAATTATGAATAAAATTCTATCTCAGGCCCTAAAGAAAGCTGTCTCAGAATATAGCCCGGTGGTTAGAGAAACTGATAAAACAAACAGACCTGATCTTTTTTCTTTAAATAATGAAACTGAGCTTTTTCAAAATGACAGAGGGATTATTATCAAGATTGATAGATCTAGAGACTCAAATTTAACAGACTTTGGTAAGGCAACTTTAAAAGATAGATATCTTGGCCACAATGAATCTTTTCAAGATTTATTTGCTCGTGTCGCAAGCTCTTATGCAGACGATAATTTACACGCACAGAGAATTTATAATTATATTAGTAACTTATGGTTTATGCCTGCAACACCAGTTTTATCAAATGGTGGAACAAAAAGAGGATTACCAATTTCATGTTTTTTAAATGAAGCATCTGACAGCCTTGGAGGTATTTTAGATCTTTGGAGTGAAAATGTTTGGTTAGCAGCAAAGGGAGGAGGTATAGGAAGCTATTGGGGTAACTTGAGGTCCATTGGAGAAAAAATTGGTAAAGTTGGAAAAACTTCTGGAATAATTCCTTTCATAAAAGTTATGGACTCCTTAACAATGGCAATTAGCCAAGGATCTTTAAGAAGGGGTTCAGCTGCTTGCTATTTACCAGTTGACCATCCTGAAATAGAAGAGTTTATTGAAATGAGAAGACCGACTGGTGGAGATCCAAATAGGAAAGCATTAAATTTACATCATGGTGTTTTACTCTCTGATGCATTCATGCGAGCTGTCGAGAATGATGAACAATGGGCGTTAAAAAGTCCAGCAGATGGAACAATTCAACAGACTATATCTGCCAGAAATTTATGGATTAGATTATTAACTGCAAGAATTGAAACTGGTGAACCTTATATAATATATATTGATACTGTTAATAGATTAATTCCGCAACATCATAAACTTGCTAATTTAACAGTCAAAACTTCTAATTTATGCAGTGAAATAACTTTACCAACTGGAATTGATAAAGATGGTAAAGATCGAACGGCAGTCTGCTGTTTGTCTTCACTAAATTTAGAAAAATACGATGAATGGAAAGATGACCCAAACATGATTAGTGATGTTATGAGATTTTTAGATAATGTTTTATCTGATTTTATCAATAAGGCTCCAGATCAATTTAAAGATGCAATATATTCAGCCGAGAGAGAAAGAAGTGTAGGATTAGGTGTGATGGGCTTTCATTCTTTTTTACAAAAAAATAGAATTCCACTTGAATCAGTAATGGCTAAATCTTGGAATAAAAAAATATTTAAGCAAATTGATGAACAAGTAAATCAAGCATCAAAAGATCTTGCAGAAGAAAGAGGAGCATGTCCAGATGCTGCAGAATATGGCTTCAAAGAGAGGTTTTCTAATAAAACTGCTATTGCTCCAACAGCTTCTATCTCAATTATTTGTGGTGGTGCTTCGCCGGGAGTAGAGCCGATAGCTGCAAATAGTTACACACATAAAACTTTGTCAGGATCTTTTAATGTTAGAAATAGATATTTAGAAGAAATATTAGATAGTCATGGTAAAAATGATGATGAAACTTGGTCTACAATTACAACTAATCAAGGTTCAGTTTCACATTTAGATTTCTTAACCGATCTAGAAAAAGATGTATTTAAAACTGCATTTGAGTTAAATCAGAAATGGATTATTGAATTAAGTGGAGATCGTACACCTTTTATTTCCCAAGCACAGTCAGTAAATCTATTTTTGCCAGCAGATGTTCATAAAAAAGAATTGCATAGAATTCATTTTGATGCTTGGAAAAAAGGTTTAAAAAGCCTTTATTATTGTAGATCAAAATCAATTCAGAGAGCTGAAAATATCAATGACGCAAAATCCACAGATGTTGCAGCTAATGTATATAAAACTAAAAATAAACAATTAAACGAAGAACCAGAATACGAGGAGTGCCTATCATGTCAGTAGCAGAAAAAACAAATAAAAAAATTATTCAATCAGAAAAAAAAGAAATTGTTCAACCACAAAAAATGGGGCTATTAGTTGAGAACCCTGTTTATAAACCTTTTAGATACCCGTGGTGTTATGATGCGTGGTTAACACAACAAAGAATTCACTGGTTGCCTGAAGAGGTACCACTTGGTGATGATGTTAGAGATTGGCAAAAAAATTTAACTGTATCAGAAAAAAACCTATTAACACAAATTTTTAGATTTTTTACGCAAGCAGATGTTGAGGTTAGTAATTGTTATTTAAGACATTACACAACTGTGTTTAAACCAACAGAAGTTTTAATGATGATGACTGCCTTTGCTGCAATGGAGACCGTTCACATTGCTGCTTATTCTCATTTGTTAGATACAATTGGAATGCCTGAGTCTGAATATTCTGCATTTATGAAATATAAAGAGATGAAAGATAAATATGATTACATGCAAAATTTTGACATGACTTCAAAGGAAGATATTGCTAAAACAGTTGCAGTATTTAGTGCGTTCACTGAAGGTTTACAATTATTTGCAAGTTTTGCAATTCTGTTAAACTTTCCAAGACACAATAAGATGAAAGGTATGGGCCAAATAGTTACTTGGTCTGTTAGAGATGAAACTCTTCATTGTAATTCAATGATTAGAATTTTTAAAGAATTTATAAAGGAAAACCCTGAAATATGGAATGCAAAGCTTAAAAAAGAACTTTATGAGGCTTGCAGAACTATCATTGAACATGAAGATGCTTTTATTGATCTTGCTTTTGAAATGGGTCCAATGGAAGGTTTAACTGCGCAAGAGGTTAAAGATTACATTAGATTTATAGCTAATAGAAGACTTACTCAATTGGGTCTAGAGCCAATTTATGATATCGATAAAAATCCTCTTGGATGGCTAGATACTATGTTGAATGCAGTTGAACACATGAACTTCTTTGAGGGTCGAGCAACTGAATATTCTAAGGCTTCGACGCAAGGCACTTGGGTTGAAGCATTTAGTTAATCCAATTGAAATATAAAAAGTATTTTAGAAAAACTAGTCTTAAGCAAAAAGGGGATGGTGAATTTTTTTTAAAGGAAATTCAAAAAAAAAATCCTAAAATTTTTTTAGAGGTAGGTGTTTTTCATGGAGTTACTGCCCGTAATGTTTGCGAGTTGCTTTCTAAAATACATGATAATGATTTCAAATATATAGGATTAGATTTATTTGAAAAAAATGAAGAAAACAAATCTGAAATAATTCCAAATACGAACTTTTCAAATCCTTTAAAAAAAATTTACTTTAGATATATAAGAAGACAAGATCCTTACTCTATAGAAGCTGTTGAGGAATTATTAAAAAAGTTTAAGCATAACGTTCAATTAATCAAAGGAAATTCAAACTCTGTATTAAAAGAAATAGATATGAGTAAGGTAGAATACGTATTCTTAGATGGTGGCCATGATTATAAAACTGTTAAAAATGATTTAGATTGCTGCAGAAAAGTAATTAATAATAATGGTACAATCTTATGTGATGATTACAATCTTTCATACGCACCGGGAGTTAAAAAAGCTATTGATGAATATGTAAAAGATAATAATTATGGTTGTGAAATTTTAAGAAATTCCAGATTTGCTAAAATTGAAAAAAAATAATTTACCTTTGATTTATTTTAACAACTTTCCTATGCTTACTACCTTTGTAACTAGCTAAAGGTCTGATTAGTTTATTAGCAGCATGTTGTTCAATAATATGAGCAGACCACCCAGTAATTCTGGAAATCACAAAAATTGGTGTAAAGAAATCAGTATCAAAACCCATTAGATGATAAGTTGGTCCGGTAGGATAGTCTACATTTGGATAAATATTTTTTCTTTCAATCATTACTTTTTCAACAATATCGTAAATCTTTTCAAATTTTTTATCTTTTTTAATTTTAGCAACTTTACCAAAATATTCTCTCATAGTTGGTACCCTAGAGTCCCCTGATTTGTAAACTCTATGACCAAATCCCATTACAACATTTTTATTGTCGAGTGCATTATTAATCCATCTAAGTGCATTTTCTGGTTTTTTTATTTTATTCATCATATGCATTACCTCTTCATTTGCACCACCATGTAATGGACCTTTTAAACTTGCAATAGCACCAGTAATTGCTCCGTGGATATCAGACAAGCTACTGGTAATAGTTCTTGCTGTAAAAGTTGAAACATTAAAACTATGCTCAGCATAAAGAATTAAAGATACATCAAATGCTTTCACAATTTCTTTATTAGGCACTTTACCAAAACACATATGAAAGAAGTTTTCTGAAAAAGATAAATTACTTTTTGGTGGTATAATTTTTTTTCCTTTTCTAGCCCTATAAAAGGCTGCAAGCGCAACAGGAGTCTTTGCAAAAATTCTCATTACTTTTCGCATATTAGCTTTAGGCGAATTATCTTTTGTTTCTTTATCTTCTAGACCCATGATACTTACAGCTGTTCTTGCAACATCCATAGGGTGAGCATTTTTTGGAAATCTTTTAATGTCATCAAGTATAGTTTTAGAAAGTTTTCTCTCTTTTTTTTCTTGTTTTTCAAAATTTTTAAATTGTTTTTTATTAGGTAGCTCACCATTAAGAATCAAATAAGCTACTTCTTCAAATTTACATTTTGCACATAAGTCTTGAGCTGCATAACCTCTATAGGTAAGAGAATTAATTTCTGGCATTACTTTTGAAACTTCAGTTTCATCCACAACAATTCCAAGTAACCCTTTTTTTATTTCATCACTCATTATTCATGCCCTTCAGTAGTAAAATTATAAATTTTTTCGTCTAAACTATTATATTTTTCATATTCAACTAATTCATATAATCTTTTTCTAGTCTGCATTTTATCTATAATATTATTTTGATGTCCATTCATATAAATGTCTCTCAATCCATCTTCCACATTTTTCATAGCTAATCTTTGAGTTGTAACGGGATAAATAACTATATTATAACCAAAATCTTCTAATTCTTTGTAATTGAATAGTTTCGTTTTTCCAAATTCTGTCATGTTAGCTAATAAAAAACAAGAAAGCTCTTTTCTTACTTTTTCAAAATCTTTTTCATCACGTAAGGCCTCTGGAAAAATAATTTCTGCACCTGCATCAACGTAGGCTTTACATCTTTCAATCATTTTATCAATTCCCTCTACACTTTTTGCATCAGATCTTGCTATAATTTTAAAATTTGAATCTTTTTTTGCAGACACACATTCTTTAATCTTTTTAACCATCGTATCAGTTGAAATAAGTTCTTTATTATCTAGATGACCACATCTTTTTCTTTCTATTTGATCTTCTAGATGTACCGCAGAAATGCCAAATTCTTCAAAAGTTTCAATTGTTTCTTTACATGAATTAAATCCAGTGTCTATATCAACAATTGTAGGAAGATTAGTTACCCTTGAAATTAAATATGAACGAGTACTTACGTCTTGTAATGTTGTTAAACCAATATCAGGAAATCCAAGATCATTTGCCATCACAGCACCAGAAACATAAACAGCATCATATCCTATCTCCTCGATCAATTTTGCAGTCAAAGGATTATAAGCACCAGGCACTCTTAAAATTTTGTTAGATTTTAATTTTTTTACGAAATCTTCTCTTTTTTGATTTGGTTTTTTTTCTACAAAGTGCATTAAAAAATCCCTTTTTTTGAATTTCTTTTTAAAATACTTTTTTTAACTTCTATATTTAATTTATCTAAATGACCTGATTTAATATTTCTTAAATTTTGTACAATTTTAAGAAATCTTTTGCTCTCTTTTTTACTTAATATATTTTCAGTAAGAGTGTTAAATTTTTCGATATAGTTTTTTCTTTTAAAAGGACGTGAACCATAAGGGTGTGCATCGGCGACATCTTGTTCTTCGGTAATTTTCTTACCATTTTTAAGAGTTATTATAACTTTTGCTCCAAAAGCTTTTTTTCTAGGGTTAGGGTCATGATATTTTCTAGTCCATTTTTTATCTTCATGTGTTTTAATTGATCTCCATATTTTAATTGTACTTTTTCTTTTTGCTCTTGTTTTTGTGTATGATTTTACATGATGCCAGGTGCCATCCTCTAAAGCTACAGCAAATATGTACATTATTGAATGATCTAAGGTTTCTCTACTTGCATTAGGATCCATTTTTTGAGGATCATTTGCACCAGTGCCAATTACATGATGTGTATGATGACTAGTATAAATGTCAATTTTTTTAATTTGGTTTAAACTTGAAATTTTATTTTTTAATTTTTTAGCTAAATCAATTAATGCCTGAGATTGGTATTCTGCTGAATATTCTTTTGTGTAAGTTTCTAGAATAGCTTTTTTACTTTCCCCCTTTTTAGGGAGTGGCACTGTGTATTTTGCATTTTTGCCATCGAGTATTCTAGCTATAACACTATCTTCACCTTCATATATAGGGCTTGGTGCACCTTCACCTCTCATTACTCTATCAACGGCTTCAATAGCAAGCTTTCCAGCATGAGCTGGAGCATAGGCTTTCCAACTTGAGATTTCACCTTTTCTAGATTGTCTAGTTGATACTGTTGTATGAAAAGCCTGTTGGACTGCTTGATAAATAATTTCGGTGTTAAGCTTAAGCATTGAACCCAGTCCTGCTGCAACACTTGGACCTAAATGAGCAATATGATCAACTTTATGTTTATGCAAACAAATACCTTTGACTAAATTTACCTGGACTTCGTAAGCAGTAATTATACCTCTTATAAGATCTAAACCATTTTTTTTATTTTGTTGAGCTACAGCAAGTAATGGCGGAATATTGTCACCTGGATGGCTATAATCAGCTGCTAAAAAGGTATCATGGAAGTCTAACTCTCTAACAGCAGTGCCATTAGACCACGCAGCCCATTCACAATCAAATTTAAGTTTTGAATTAACACCGAAGAGGGAGGCACCATTTTTTCTTAAATGTTTTAAAGCCATTTCTCTAGAGGAGACTACAGACTTTCTATTTAATGATGCTATAGCAACAGAAGCATTGTCTATAATTCTATTTATTACCATCTCGATTGACTCTTTTCTTAGTTTTGAATTATCGCTAGCAATCTCAGCTATTTTCCACGCAAGCTGTTTCTTTTTTGGTAGATGTATTTTTGATGGGTAAACTTTAACTTTATGATTAATCAAAATATCTCCTATTTAGTGAGACAGTTTTTAATAGTAAAAAAAAAATAATCAATCTTAAAGATATTTTGAAACTATTTTTTCAATGCCAATAAAGTCTTTTATTAAATGGTTATGATAAATTTCGGTAGTTTTCTTTTCTGTATAACCATCTTCAAGTAAAATTACTGGTATACCTGCATTTTTTCCTGCGTTTGCATCAGTTTCGCTATCACCTATCATAATACATTTACTTATTTCACCATTTAAAATTTCTATAACACTTGTTAAATGTCTTGGGTCAGGTTTGCAATAATCAAAAGTGTTACTTCCAGCTACGTATTCAAAATAATCATAAATTCCAATTTTTTTAAGAAGATCAATTGCTAAATGTTCTTGTTTATTTGTACATACAGCCATTGAAATATTTTTTTCTTTAGACCAAATTAAAAATTCTGTTACCCCCTTGATAAGTGTACTTTCATTAATTATATTTTTTCCATAATAATCAACAAAAGCATCGACCATTTCTTTTTTAATTTTGTCATCTTGAACTTTTCCAAATTCTTTTTTTGCTTGTCCCCAGATAGATCTACCAAGCATTGCACCAGCTCCTTGACCAACTAGGTTCCGAATTTCATCAGTTGATTTAGTTGGATAACCAAATTTTTTCATTACATGGTTATGAGCTCTCATTAAATCTGGCGCTGTATCTACTAAAGTTCCATCCAGATCGAGTAAAATGGTAAATTTTTGCTTCATATTAAAAAAGTATTTTTAAGAAATATTTTGTGAATTAAGAAAGATATATACTTAATATAAAGAATTTTAAAGATGAAAGCTTTAAAATTAAAAGATATTCAAAATAAACTTAGAAATAAGTTTTTAAAATCTGGAGTAAAAATGATTGACCCAGATACAATTTTTTTTTCTAAGGATACAAAAATAGGAAGAAATGTAAAAATAGAACCTTATGTTGTTTTTGGAAAAAATGTAAGAGTAGGCAATAATGTGACAATCAAATCGTTTTCACATTTAGAATCTTGTAAGATTGAAAATAAAGTGGAACTTGGACCCTACGCGCGCATTCGACCTAATACAGTTCTAAAGGAAGGTTCGAGAATTGGTAATTTTGTAGAAATTAAAAAAAGTGTAATTGGAAAAAAATCAAAAGTTAATCATTTATCTTACGTGGGGGATAGCGAGATTGGAAAATCGGTCAATATTGGAGCTGGAACAATAACATGTAACTATGATGGTATAAAAAAAAGCAAAACCAAAATTAAAGATAATGTTTTTATTGGATCTAATTCATCTTTAGTTGCACCAATTACTATCAACAAAGAAAGTACAGTTGGAGCTGGGTCAGTTATTACAAAAAATGTTGGAAAAAAAACTTTGGCTTTAACAAGATCGCCACAATCGGAAATTAAAAATTACAAAAGAAAAAAAAAATAATTTATGTGTGGAATAATAGGAATCTCTAGTAATAAATCTGTTTCGGCCAGCATCATTAATTCTCTTAAAAAATTAGAATATAGAGGGTACGACTCAGCTGGTTTAGCTACACTCTCTAATGGAGTTATAAATGAAATTAAATCTGAAGGCAGAGTTAACAGTTTAGAGCAAAATTTTGATTTAAAAAATTTAAAAGGAAATATTGGAATTGGTCATGTTAGATGGGCTACCCACGGAGTTCCTAATAGTATTAATGCTCATCCACACTCTTCACACAATGTTTCAGTTGTTCATAATGGTATAATAGAAAATTCAACAATATTAAAAAAACTTTTAATTAATAAAGGCCATGATTTTAAATCTCAAACTGATACAGAAGTAATAGTTCATTTAATTACAGAAAATTTAAAAACCTCTGAACTTGAGGAAGCCATTACAAAAACTCTAAAACAACTTCATGGAAGTTTTGCTTTAGGAATTGTTTTTAAAGATATTCCAGATTTAATCGTAGGGGCAAGAAGAGGTTCACCTTTAGCTGTTGGATATGGTCCAAATGAAAACTATCTAGGCTCTGATTCATACGCATTAAAATCAATGACAAATAAAGTTACTTATCTAGATGATGGAGAATTTTGTATAGTCAAAAAGGATCAAGTAATTTTTTTTAATGAAGAAGGAAAAAAGATTAATAAAAAAATATTAGAATTATCATCAAATGAAGCTAATTATGATAAAGGAGATTTTAAACATTTCATGGCTAAAGAAATTGAAGAACAGCCAACAACAATAAAGACAGGAATAAAAGAGTACGTTGATAATTTAAATAAAGATATAAATATTTTTAATTTTCCTTGGAAAATAGATGAGATTAAATCAATAATTTTAATAGGATGTGGAACTGCATACCAT
>CABYPE010000006.1 GCA_902520685.1 uncultured Pelagibacteraceae bacterium
TCAAAAGAGCATTTTCTTCCTTAAATTTATTCATTTTTCCCAAACTTATTTTTTTTGCAATTTCCTCAGGTTTACCAGAGTTTTTTAATTCTTCTGCTACTAATTCTTGCTCTTTATCTATAATAGATTGATCAATTGAATTTTGATCAAGAGCTAATGGATTTGATGCAGCAATATGCATAGAAAGTTGTTTTCCAAAATTTTTCACATTTTCAGAATTATCTTTTGTTTCTAAAGATACTGCAACAGCTAATTTTGCTAAATTATCTTTCACAACTGTATGTAAATATTTTGAATTAATTGCACCTTCGTTAATGACTGTTTTAGTTTTACCGATAGTAATTTTTTCACCAATTTTAGCAATTAGAGCAACAAGATTTTCATCTACAGTTTTTCCATTAACCATTTTTGATTTTTTTAAACTTTCTAAATCTGAATTAACATTATTATTCAATTCACTTATTTCTTTGACAAAATTTATAAAATCATCATTTTTTGCTACAAAATCTGTTTCACAATTTACTTCTATTAATGAAATTTGTTTCTCATTATCACTTACAGCTATAACTCCTTCTTTAGCGTCTCTAGACATTTTTTTTGAAGCTTTTGAAATTCCTTTAACTCTTAAAATTTCAACAGCTTTATCTAAATCACCTTTAGACTCTTTAATAGCTAAATTGCAATCTTTAAAGCCTGCTCCAGTCGCTTCTCGAAGTTTTTTTACTTTTTCAATATCTTTCATTAATTTAAAGTCTCCTTGCTTTTTTTAGAGAATTTATTTTCTAATTTTTCCCTATCAAGATCTTGAATTGTTTTAGATGATTTTTCGTTATTTTTTGTTTCAATTTTTTTTTCCTCTTTAGGAGTAGATTTTTTAGCTGAGATAATAGTTTCCTTTATTAAATTACAATAAAGGTCTATTGATCTTCTTGCATCATCATTTCCAGGGATAGGAAAATCTATTCCATCAGGATTCGAATTACTATCTAAAATTGCAATAATCGGTATTCCTAATTTTACAGATTCTTGAATTGCAAGAGATTCATAATTAGTATCAATTATAAATACCAAATCAGGAACTTTCTTCATTTCAGCAATACCACCTAAAGATCTCTGTAATTTATCTTTTTTAACACTCATCTTTAAAAGTTCTTTTTTAGTAAAACCTCTATTTTCAGCAACAAGATCAATTTCTAACTTTTTTAATTTTTTTATAGAGTTTGAAATTGTGCCCCAGTTAGTCAGCATTCCACCTAACCATCTATAATTTACAAAATATTGGTCTGTTTCTTTTGCAACTTCAGCAATAGCTTCTGATGCTTGTTTTTTTGTTGATACAAAAAGTATTTTTCCATTATTTGAAATTGTTTCATATACTTTTTGAAGAGCAACTTTAGTTAATTCTAAAGTCTGAGTTAAGTCAATTATATGGATTGAGTCTCTTTTTCCAAAAATATATTTCTTCATTTTTGGATTCCATCTCAAGGTTTTGTGTCCTAAATGAACACCAGCTTCTAGTAATTGTTGAATTGTAACGTTAGGTATTTTCATATTTATTCCCGGTTGAGCCACCATAGTAGTTTCCATTTAAGGACCGGAGGTATAAAACCAAATACTATGTGCGTATTAGTTAATTTACGAGGTTATTTACTAATAATTTTATATTAAAACAAGTAAAAATTATTGAATATTTAAGCCTATTTCTTTGTTTCTTAAAATATTTATTGATTTTCTATCTACGTTTCTTGGATTTTTAAGCTTAAATGATGAGGTCTTAGAACCATCGGAAATATTAATGTTAACAACTGTTTCTCCTTTTTCATCCAAAAAATTCTGAATTTCTTTAAGTTGCATTTTTGATGAAAGATCTAACGTAATTTCTTTTATAGAACCATTAAATAAATCTTTTAATGATGTTAACTTTCTTATATTAATTCTTTTAGTTCTATCCTCATCAGAAGATATATTTTTGGATAAAGTCAATATTAATGATGAACCTTCTTTCAAGCTATCTCTATTTAACTCTAAAATATCAGAAAAAATAAATAGTTCAAAAACACTACTTAGATCTGTTAATTTAAGTACAGCATAAGAATTACCTTTAGCAGTTTTTCTCTCTGTGATTTTTAACAAAGTTGCAGCAATATTTTTTTCTTTAATATTATCATCTTGATAAAAATTTTGGTAATTAACGATTTTATAATCATCAAATATTTCCTTAAATTGGTTTAAAGGATGATCCGAAATAAAAAAACCAACTGCTTCAAATTCTTTTGATAATCTTTCTTCAAACTCCCAGTCTTTCGTATTTTCAAGTATATGTGTTTCATTTTCTTCATCATCTCCAAATAAATCAATTTGATTTACTATTTTATTATCAAAATTATTTTTAGATTTAGTAATAATATTTGGTATAGAATTAAATATTGACTTTCTATTATTGTTTAAGTTATCGAAAGCTCCTGCCTTTACCAGACCTTCTAATTGTAGTTTATTAATATCTTTAGGATCTATTCTTTTAATAAAATCATTAATTGATTTGAAATTCCCATTTGTAATTCTTTCTTTTATTATATTAGATATAGCTTCAGATCCTACTGCTTTAATTGCTCCTAATGCGTAATAGAATTTGTCATTTTCAGATTTGAATTCAGAATAACATTCGTTAATATCAGGTCTAATTACTTCAATATTGAGTCTTTTTAATTCTTCATAAAATTCACTTAGTTTATTTTGATTGGAAATATCCATGGTCATTGAAGCTGCAATAAATTCTTTTGGATAATAAGTTTTTAAAAAAGCTGTTTGATAAGAAATTATAGCATAAGCTGCAGCATGGCTCTTATTAAATCCATATTCTGCAAATGGTTCGATTTTTAAAAAAATTCCTGCTGCAACATCTTTACTAATCCCATTATTAACAGCACCAGCAATAAAATTTAGCTTTTGTTTTTCTAATTCAGCTCTTTTCTTTTTTCCCATTGCTCTTCTTAAAATGTCTGCTTGACCAGCAGTGAAACCTGACAATTTCTGAGCAATTTGCATTACTTGTTCTTGATAAATAATTACTCCATAAGTAGGTCTTAAAATATCTTCTAGCAAAGGGTGAAGATAATCGGGTGTTTTTCGTCCATGTTTACAATCATTATAAATTGGAATATTGCTCATTGGACCTGGTCTATATAAAGCCACTAAAGCAATTATATCTTCAATATGATTTGGTTTCATGTGTGTTAAAGCATCTCTCATTCCAGCACTTTCTATTTGAAATAAACCAACTGTTTTTCCTGAAGACATCAGTTGAAATACTTTTTGATCTTCAAAGCTAATATTCTCAACACTAAAATCTTTATTTTTTTTTCTAATTAATTTTTGGGTATTATTTATTACTGTTAATGTTTTTAATCCTAAGAAATCAAACTTTACTAAACCAGCATTTTCAGCTGAATACATATCAAACTGTGTTGATGGTAATAATAGATTAGAAGAAGTGTCTTTATATAAGGGTACAACTTCAGTCAATTTTTTATCGGCAATAACAACTCCAGCGGCATGTGTTGCAACATTTCTATTTAATCCTTCTAATCTGAGAGAAAGATCAGTCAATTTTTTAACTCTTGGATCTTCATTGATTAATTTTTGAAGTCTTGGCTCACCAGCAATACACTCAGATAATGTTTGAGGTCTAGATGGATCAAACGGTATCATTTTGGAAATACTATCAACAAATCCATAAGATAAACCTAAAACTCTTCCGACATCTCTTATTACCATTCTAGCTTTTAATTTACCAAAAGTAATAATATGTGCTACGCTATCACTATATTTTTTAGTTAAGTATTCAAAAACTAAATCTCTTTTCTCCTCACAAAAATCAATATCAAAGTCTGGCATTGAAATTCTATCTGGATTAAGAAATCTTTCAAAAATAAGATTATATTTAATTGGATCAACATCTGTAATTGATAGGCACCAAGCGACAAGTGAGCCTGCTCCTGAACCTCTCCCAGGTCCAACTGGAATATCATTTTTTTTTGCCCATTTAATATAATCAGAAACAATTAAAAAATAACTTGAGTAATCCATTTTGATAATAATTTCTAATTCATGATCTAATCTGTCTTTATACATCAAAAACTTTTCATTATTTTCTAATTCATTTTCTTCTAAATCAAAAAATTTATTAAATTTTTCTTTAAGTCCATCAAGAGAATTTTTCTTAATAATATCACTAGCATCACCTTCATTAGATGAGCTTATATTGGGTAAAATAGGTTTAGAAAATAATGGTCTAAAGCTACATCTATAAGGAAAATTATAATTATTTTCTAGTGCCTCTGGTAAATCTGAAAATAATTCTGACATTTCATTATCATTTTTTAAATAATGTTCTGAGCTAAATCTAATTCTATTTTTTTCATTGATATATGTTTTATTTTTTATGCATATAAGTGCATCATGAGCTTCATGCATATCTTTGGTTAAATAGAATACTTCATTAGTAGCAATTATTGGAACTTCTAATTTTTTAGATAAATCAAGATTAAATTTTTCAAAAATATTTTCGTTAAAATCTTTATGTCTTTGAATTTCTAAATAAAATTTGTCGCCAAAAGATTTATAAAATTTTTTATAAAGACTAACTATTTCAGTAAATTTTCCCTTATCAAATAATTTTCCAAATAAGCCAAATATTGATCCAGAAAAAACTGAAATTCCATCTGTTTCTAATTTTAATAAATCATTAATATTTAAATAAGGATTTGAATTATCATCATTTTCTAAAAATGATTTAGACGATAATTCTATTATCTTTTTATATCCATCCAAATTTAGAGCGAACAAAGGAAGTAAACCAGTTGTATCCTCAAATCTAAAATTTATTTGTGTTCCAATAATTGGTTGTGTTCCAACTTTTGATAATTTATCTGAAAATTCTACTGCCCCACACAAATTTGATGTATCAGATAATCCTATTGAGCTAATTTTTAAATCTTTAGCTATATCTTTTAGTTGATCAATTTTAATAGCACCTTCACAAATGGAAAATTGCGAGTGTATTTTAAGATGATTAAATTTTTTGAAATTAGATTCTTGCATTAGTAGATTTTATATTACCATCTACCATTTCCAATAAGTAATCTGACTTATTTGCTAAAAATCTATTATGAGTTGCAAATAATATTAATCTTTTTGGATTAATTTGTTTTTTTAACAAACTAAATATCTCTTCAGAATTTTTTTTATCTAAATTTCCTGTTGGTTCATCCGCAAGTATTATCTTTGGTTCATTTACTAAGGCTCTGGAGATTGAAACTCTTTGTTTTTCTCCGCCGGAAAGTTCATTTGGGTAGTGATCTAGTCTATTTATCATACCTACTTTTTTTAAAATACTTTTGGCTTTATTTTGAGCAGTTTCTTTATCGTAACCAGCAGTTAAACAGGGAAGATAAACATTTTCTAAAGCTGTAAAGTCAGTCAGTAGATTGTCTTGTTGATAAACAATACCTATATTTTTGGCTCTAAAAATATCATTTCTTTTTCCATTATTAAAATCAATATTTTGATTTTGAAATTTAATTAATCCATTAGATGGTCTATCAATTAATGAAATTATATTTAATAGTGTGGATTTTCCAGACCCTGAAGGACCCATTAAAGAATAAATTTTCCCTAACTTAAATTTAAAGTTTATCTTTTTTAAAACTTTTACTTTTTTTTTTTCAAAAAAATTTTTGGATAAATCTTTTAATTCAATAAAATTATTCATATTTAAGTGATTTTATGGGATCAAGTTTTGATGCTTTCATTGCTGGAAAAATTGAAACTAAAGTTGTTATAAATATAGAACAAATAGAAATTAAAATAATAGAACTAATATTAATTTCTGATGGCATTGTACTTAAGAAATAAATTTCCTCAGGAAATAATGTTAAATCAAAAGTGGAGCTTATAAACTCTCTGATGTTTTCAACATAATATGAAAACGTAACCCCTATCAAAATACCAAAAAAGGTAGCGGTCGACCCAATTATCATACCTACTAGAAAGAATATTTTGATAATTGAATTATTCAATACTCCAATTGATTTCAATATAGCAATTTCCTTGGTTTTATTTTTAACTAAAATTGTTAAGCCAGATATAATATTGAAAGCAGCAACAATTATTATCAATGATAATATTATAAACATGACATTTCTCTCTACTTTTAAAGCAGAAAACAATGATTTATTCATATCTGCCCATGAAAATACAAAATCATCTGAAAAGATATTTTTAACAATATTTTTTTGATTTTGAATATCATGTGGTTTCTTAAGATAAATTTCTAAATTGCGATCATTTTTTGAAAGATTAGAAAATTCTTCAAGTAAATTTAAATTTAGAAAAATTATATTATTATCAAAATCTGCTAATCCACTTTCATAAATTGATTCAACGGTAAAGGTATTTTGTTTTGGCAAGTTTCCAATTATTGTTTCAATTCCTGATGATGACATTATTGTAATATTATCACCAACTTCTAAATCCAAGTTAAAGCTTAATTCTCTACCAATAGAAATGGAATTTTTTTCTAAATTTTTATTTCCAAAAAAATTATTATTATTTATTAATTTTAATTTTGAAAAATCTTTGTTGAGATAACCCCTTAAAAGTACTCCTTTTGAATTTTGTTCTCTAATGACTATAGCTTCACTTGAATTACTTAAAATTAAACTTTCTGAAATTAATTCCAATTTATTATTTCTAAAATTTTTATAATCCAAAGATTTTTCATATGGCTTTACTGTGATATGTGCATTAAACCCAACAATCTTATTTATTAATTCAGTCCTAAATCCATTCATTACTGACATAACGATAATTAGTACTGCAACACCTAAACTTATACCAATAAATGAAAAAATTGAGATGACATTTAAAAAACCATCTTTTTTTCTGGCTTTTAAAAATCTAAATGTAATTTCTTTTTCAAGTGTAGAAATCAATTTTGTACTTTTTGTTTTTTGATAATTTTAATAACTTCTTCTAACTTTAATTTTTTAATTTCTTTACCAGTTTCTTTAAATTCTATTAAATCACCATCTATTTGTTTACCAATAATTATTTGAAAAGGTGAACCTATCAAGTTCATTTTCTTCATTTTAGATGAAAAATTTTCATCTGTGTCATCTATGATAGCTTCAATATTATTTAATAAAAATTCTTTGTTAATATTATTAGCTTTTTCAAGTGCACTCTGATCCTTTTTATTTATCATAGGAATAATAGACACATCATATGGAGCAATAGAAATTGGCCATTTCATGATTTCATTTTTTTCATCATATTTAGCCTCAATTATTGCACCTACTAATCTGGAAACTCCAACACCGTATGAACCCATTTTTACAAAGTCTTTTTTACCACCAGGCAAATCTACTGATGCTCCCATTGGCTTTGAATACTTATCTCCAAAATAAAAAATATGACCAACTTCAATACCTTTTGTTATTAGTCTGTTTTCTTCAGTTACTTTTTTTTCAAATTCTTCTTTATTAAACTTTTCATCAGTAACTGCATAAAATTTTTCATATTTATTTCTCAATTCATCTAAAGATTTTTTTTCTACTTTTGTTCCATCACTATTTAGATCAAAAATTCTTTTATCTGTAAAAATTTTACTTTCACCTGTATCTGCTAAAATAATAAATTCATGCGAAAGATTACCGCCAATTGGTCCTGTGTCTGCAGCCATTGGAATTGCTGTTAAGTCTAAACGTTTAAAAGTTCTTAAGTATGATAAAAAAAATTTATTATAAGAAAAAAATGCTTCTTCATCAGAAATATCAAATGAGTAAGCATCCTTCATGTAAAATTCGCGACATCTCATTATTCCAAATCTAGGTCTTATCTCATCTCTGAATTTCCATTGAATATGATAAAGTAACTGTGGTAATGATTTGTAAGATTTTACAGAAGCTCTAAATATATCAGTAACAAGCTCTTCATTTGTAGGACCATAAAGCATCTCTCTATTCTGACGATCTTTAATACGAAGCATTTCTTCACCATAATCTTCGTACCGCCCACTCTCTTTCCATATTTCACTTGACTGAATAGTAGGCATTAAAATCTCTTGAACTCCTATACGATTTTGTTCTTCTCTAACAATTTGTTCAATTTTTTTCATTACTTTAAATCCTAAAGGAAGCCATGAATAGATACCTGCTGAAGATTGTTTTATCATTCCAGCTCTCAGCATTAATTGATGAGATTTTATTTTGGCCTCTGAAGGAATGTTTTTGAGTATCGGTATGAATGATTTTGTTAAATACATTTAGATAATTATATTTCTTAAATTTAAGTATTCAAATTTCATTAATAAATAAATAATTAGGAAAATAATAGTAGTTATTCCTGTAGTATAGATGAATTTCTTAAGCATTTTGGGATTTTCTGGAGACCCTGGATCTTCACCTTCAATTTTAATGGGTTTCTCTCGATTTACATCTATTGGAAGAATTGCAAAAAAAACAATCCACCAAATAATTATATAGATTATTGCTAATCCCGTATAACTCATTTCAAATTCTAACTAAATTAATGTTAGTAAAAGGTTTTTTTCCAGTCTTTTCTTTTGAAAATTTACGACAACAAATCTTTAATGCATCAATCAAATTATGTTCTTGCTGTTTACTCCCTATTTTAAATGTTCTAACTGTTTTTTCAATTTCGTCCTCAATACCATATATAAAATCTTCTTTATCATCCACTGGTAGCCCTCTAAAAGACAAAATTGGATTATCATGAATATTTCCTTTTGGGGTAATTAAAATCGTTACCTCTAAATAACCATTTGCACTTAAATTTTTTCTTTCTTTAATAGATTGAGCATCTTCATCAACGCTTATATTTCCATCTAAATATAATCTGCCACTTGGTGCTTTATCATAAACCTCAGGGTCTCCGGGAGATAATTTTACTATGTCTCCATTTTCTACTTGAACCGGATTAGGAACTTGCATTTCTTTTGCAAAGTTAATGTGTTCTATCATATGTCTATGTTCACCATGTACTGGAATAACACATTTAGGTTTTACCCATTGATACATATCTTTTAAATCTTCTCTGTTTGGGTGACCTGAAACATGAATAAATTCTGTCTCCTCTGAGATAACCTCTATACCTTCTTTCACTAATTGATTGTGTAATTTATATAACTTTTTTTCATTTCCAGGAATTATTTTTGATGAAAATATTACTGCATCACCTCTTTCCATTAAAATATCTGGATGTGTATAATTTGAAATTCTCATCATAGCACCCATTGGCTCACCTTGGCTTCCAGTACAGAGATATACTATTTTTTCCCTTGAAAATTTTTTAGCTTCTCTTGGATCTATTGGCTCAATAGTATTTTTCAAATATCCGCACTGTCGTGCAGCTTTATAAATTCTATGCATTGATCTTCCTACTAATGAAATTTGTCTTCCTGTTTGTTCAGCACAATAAAATGCTGTTTCCATTCTTGCTACATTAGATGCAAAAGATGTAATTACGACTCTTTTATTTAATCTATTCATAATATTTAATAAATTTTTTCTAACATCTAATTCTGATCCAGATCTTCCAGCACTGAATACATTTGTAGAATCGCAAATCATTGCTAACACACCTTCATCTCCAATTTCTTTTAATCTCTTAGAGTTAATATTTTCCCCAATTAATGGATTAGGATCAACTTTCCAGTCACCGGTGTGTAAAATTATTCCGGCAGGGGTTTGTATTCTCAGACCATTGGGCTCTAAAATAGAATGTGTTAATGTTATATACTCTATATTAAAAGGTTCTAATTTAACTGTGCCGTTCAATTCAACAATTTTAAGATCATTTGTAATATCAATATGTTTTTCCTTGAACTTTTCTCTAATTAATATTGCTGTAAAAGGTGTAGCAAAAATTTTACATTTTAATTTTGGCCATAAGTGAGCAATTGCCCCAATATGATCCTCATGTGCGTGGGTTAAAACTATTCCTAATAGGTTTTCTTTTCTTTCAACAATAAAACCTGGATCAGGATATATTAGATCAACACCAGGAATAGTATCATCAGCAAAAGTTACGCCAATATCAACCATAATCCACTTATGATCTCCTGGGAGACCATAACCAAATAGATTCATATTCATTCCTATTTCACCTGAACCTCCTAGTGGACAAAATAATAATTCTTCTTTCATATTATTTAATTAATTTTGAGATTTTAATAAGACCTTTAATTGTTATATCTTTATTTTGAATTATTTTTGTTTTAATCGATTTTTTAAATAAATCTGAAAATCCCCCTGTTAAAATTACTTTAAAAGATTTTCCTGTTTCTTTCTTAATTAATTTAATAATATTGTCAATTAAACCTGCATATCCCCAAAAAAAACCCGATCTAACAGCTGAGATTGTATTATTTCCAATAACCTTATTTATTTTTTTTAACTCAATTTTGGGAATCAAAATTGCCTTATCAGAAAGAGTATTAAGAGATAATTTTATACCTGGAGCAATTATTCCTCCAAAATATGTATTCTTAATCAAAACATCAAATGTTGTAGCTGTTCCAAAGTCAAGAATGATATAATTATTTCTTTTATCCATCAAACTAATAGAATTTGTTATTCTATCTGATCCAACTTGTTTAAAATTTACCTTTATTTT
Organism: uncultured Pelagibacteraceae bacterium; assembly: GCA_902520685.1. GTDB lineage: Bacteria > Pseudomonadota > Alphaproteobacteria > Pelagibacterales > Pelagibacteraceae > Pelagibacter. The sequence goes on from CABYPE010000006.1 coordinate 10,696, forward strand.
AATTAAAGACTTAAGATTTAAATTTTTAACTTCAAAACATTTTATTTTTGTTTTTTTTGAAAAAAATTTTTTGATTATTTTGAATGTATTTGGAACAACACTACAAAACAAAATTTTTTCAATTTTATTGAATTGAATTTCATACTTTTTGAACAAATAATTTAATCTAGAATTATTAATATTTTTTGTAGGAAAAATTATTTTTTTTAAAATCTTTTTATTTTTTGAAACTAAACATACTTTAGTTTCAGTATTTCCTATGTCTCCTAGTATATTCATTTCAATTATTTAATTTTATATAATCTTGCTAAATTCTTTTCAAAAATTTTTTTTAAATTATTTTCCACTTTTACTTTAGTAATACTTTTCTTTGTTAATTCACACATATTTGTAGCCGGATAATTTTTTATAATTGGATTTTTATTTATATTTATACCTATACCTGTAATTAAAAAAACCTTATTTGAAAATAATATTGTTTCCTGAAGAATTCCACTGACCTTTTTTTTATCAACTAATAAATCGTTTGGTTTTTTAAAAATAATTTTTTTTTTTATATATTTTGATAATAATTTTTTTATTAATAAACAATTAATATTTGTTATTTTGGAAATTGATATATCAGAAAAATTTAGTTCATGAAAAAAAGAAACAAATAAATTTCCTTTATTAGAAATCCATGTTCTCCCATATTGTCCTTTTCCTTTCAATTGAGTTTCTGCAATAACCATACCAGATTTAAAATTTTTATTTTTAATAAGTCTAATTGCAGTATTGTTTGTGCTATTTACTTTTTTAAATTTAAATTTTTTTAGTCTCATTAAATAATATTAATTCTTGAAACAACTTCGATTAATTGACTTGGAAAAATGAAGTATATTAGAATTAATATAGTCGAAGTAGTAAGTGAAAATTTTAACCACAAACTTTGGTCACTGTCATATTTTTCTTTTTCTTTATCAAAATAAATTACTTTGATAATTCTTAAGTAGTAAAATGCGGCTATTACCGTTGATAAAAGTCCAACTATAGCTAAGAAGTACATTGATTGCTCCAAAACCGACTTAAATATATAAAATTTTGCAAAGAAACCTGCTAGAGGCGGTATACCTGCTAATGAAAATAAAATAACAAGCAAACATAATGATAATAATGGATGATTTTTTGATAAACCTGAAAGATCATCTATATCTTCATAATATTGATCTTTTCTTTTCAACATCAATAAGCATGAAAAAAGTGCTAAATTCATTACAATATAAATTGATATGTAAATTATTGAACTTTGAATACCTTCATTTGATCCAGTAGCTAAACCAGCTAATGTATAACCAATATGACCAATCGAACTATATGCTATAAGTCTTTTTATATTTGTTTGACCAATAGCTGCTATAGCACCAAATAGCATTGAAGCAATTGACAAGAAAACTATAATCATTTGCCATTGATCTAGTAAATTAATGAAAGGAATATATAAAAATCTTATAAATACAGTTAAAGCTGCAATCTTTGGTACCATTGTAAAGAATAATGTAACAGTTGTTGGAGATCCTTCATATACGTCAGGAGCCCACATATGAAATGGAACAGCTGAAATTTTAAAAGCTAAACCAACTAAAATAAATACAATTCCAAATGTTAATGCATATTCATTGGAACTTAGTTGATTTGAAATCACATCAAAATTCGTTGAACCTGAAAAACCATATATCAGTGAACATCCATATAATAATAATCCTGATGATAAAGCACTTAAAACAAAATATTTTAAACCAGCTTCAGAAGATTTTAATTGATCTCTATTAAATGTTGCCAACACATAAAGACCTAAAGATTGTAATTCCAAGCCCATATAAAAAACAATTAAGTCATTAGAACTTATCATAATCATCATGCCTAAAACTGAACTTAAAATAAGAATTGGATATTCTATGTTAAACAATTTTAATACTTTTAAATAACTTAATGAAATTACTAAAACTAAAAAAGCACTAATTAAAGTTATGATTTTCATTAGAGAAGACATGTGATCAATAATAATACTTTCATTAAACATGGTTATTCTACTAACAGAAAATGTTTCATTGATAGTTATTATTGTTGTTATTAAAATTACAAATAAAGATAGATTAAAAATAAGTTTTGAGCTATTTTTTTTAAAAACCCCAAGGACTAATAAAAACATAATTGAAAGTGAAATAAATATTTCAGGTAATACTAAGTTTAAATTTTCCATATTATTTTTTAGCTAAATTTGTTGAATGCATATTTATCAAATCTGTTACTGAAACTTCTATAGTATTGATTAATGGATCTGGATAAAATCCAAAAAATAAAATTGGTGCTGCTAAGCAGCTTAAAATAAAATATTCAGATCTATTTAAATCTACAATTTTTTTGAGATCTTCGTTAATTATTTTTCCAAAAACTACTCTTTTATATAACCATAACATATAAGCAGCACCTAAAATCACTCCTAAACTAGCAATAACAGCAACTAAAAAATTATCTTTAAAAGCTCCCATTAAAATTAAAAATTCACCAATAAAACCGCTTGTCCCTGGCAAACCTAAAGATGCAAGAGCAAACACCATGAATAATATTGAATATTTTGGAATTATAGAAACCAATCCACCATAAGTACTTATTAGTCTAGAATGCATTCTGTCATAAACTACTCCTACGGTTAAAAACAAAGCTGCTGAAACTAATCCATGACTTATCATTTGAATAATACTTCCCTCAATTCCTTGTTGTTGGAGAGTAAATATACCTAATGTTACGAAACCCATGTGTGCAACTGATGAGTAAGCAATTAGTTTTTTCATATCTTCTTGCATTAAAGCAATGAATGATGTGAATATTATCGCAATTACACTCAAAGCATAAATTAAAGGTGTGAATAGCTCTGAAGCAATAGGAAAAAGTCCTAATGAAAATCTAATAAATCCATATCCAGCCATCTTCAACAAAATCGCTGCTAATAATACAGATCCAGCTGTAGGCGCCTCAACATGTGCATCTGGTAACCATGTATGAACAGGCCACATAGGTGTTTTAACGGCAAAAGAACTAAAAAATGCTAACCATAAAAGATTTTGGTATTTAACATCTATACCAATTTCATAGAGTCGGACCACATCAGTTGTACCAGTGATCCAATAAATTGAAATTATTGCTACTAACATTAAAACAGAACCAAGTAATGTGTATAAAAAGAATTTGAATGCTGAATAGACTCTTCTTGTTCCTCCCCAAATTCCAATAATTAAAAACATTGGAATTAATCCGGCTTCAAAGAATAAGTAAAATACAACTAGATCAAGTGCACAAAATACACCAATCATAAAACTTTCCATAATCAGTATTGCAATTAAAAAATCTCTCAACCTATTTTTAATTGAATTGTTTACAGATATTATACAAAGTGGCGTAATAAATGTTGTTAGTATTATAAATAAAATTGAAATTCCATCTACTCCAACTTTGTAATTAATAAATCCTTCTATCCATGTTCTATCTTCTATAAATTGAAAAATAGAAGTTGATTGATCAAATAAAATCCATAGATAAATAGATATTAAAAAATTTACAACCGAAGTAAATAAAGCTACATATTTTGCTGTTAAATTATTTCCTTCTCTATCCTTAGTAAAAAATAAAAATAAAGCACCAATTGTTGGTAATAATATTAAGGAAGTAAGAATCGGAAAGTTCATTATTTTACTATTAAGAATGTTAATAGGGCAGAGAAACCTAACAACATAATAAATGCATATTGATAAATAAAACCACTTTGTAATTTAGATGCTTTAAGTGAACACTTTTTTATAAATGAAGAAATCCCGTCAGGACCAAAACCATCTATTATAGTTCCATCACAAAATTTCCACAAAAATAATCCAAATTTTTTTGAAGATTTAATAAATAATATTTCGTACAATTCATCGAAATACCATTTGTTAACTAAAAAATTATATAAAGGTCTATTCGTTGATGCTATTGTTTTAGGTAAATCCTTATTTTTAACAAAAAAGTAATAAGCAATTGGAATTGATAATAAAACTAAACAAGGTGTTAAAAGTAAAAACCATGTGGGTGGGTGTTCTGTGCTCAAAGGCTCTAAAAATTTAATAGATTCTGCCCAGAAGAAATTATCACCGTGACCAATAAAAAGTCCTTTGAATAAAAAACCGGCAAATACTGCACCAATAGATAGAACAAATAAAGGAATAAGCATAACGATTGGAGACTCATGAGTTTCCTCTATCTTGATTTCTTTATTATTATAATCTCCATGGAAAGTTTTAAAAATTAACCTCCATGAATAAATAGAGGTTAAAAAAGCTGTAATTATACCAATTCCGGCAGCATAATAACCAGTTGTGTTTCCTCTTAAATATGCAAATTCAATAATTGCATCTTTAGAATAAAACCCAGACAAAAATGGAAACCCTGTTAAAGCTAAAGTTCCTATAATCATTAAGGCATACGTATATGGTAATTTTTTCCATACACCCCCCATATTATTTATATTTTGTTCATCTTTAAAAGCATGAATTACTGAGCCAGATCCTAAGAATAATAATGCTTTAAAAAAAGCATGAGTGAATAGATGAAACATTGCAACATTGTAAGCACCTACTCCAGCAGCAAAAAACATATAACCAAGTTGACTACAAGTAGAATAAGCAATTATTTTTTTTATATCAGTTTGAACTAAAGCTACAGTTGCTGCAAAAAATGCTGTCGTCATTCCAATGATAGTAATTAAATTCAAAATTAAAGGTGAGTATTCATAAATAGGTGAACATCTTACCACTAAGAAAACTCCAGCTGTAACCATTGTAGCTGCATGAATTAAAGCAGAAACAGGTGTTGGACCTTCCATTGCATCAGGTAACCAAGTATGAAGTAATATTTGTGCTGATTTACCCATAGCACCAATAAATAAAAGTAAACAAATCAAATCTATTGCTTTAACTTCAAAACTTAAAAAAGATAAATCTTTATCAATAATTGTTGGTATTTGTTGAAAAACCTCTGAATAATTTACTGTTCCAAATAAATAAAAAATTAAAAAAATTCCTAGTGCAAAACCAAAATCACCTATTCTATTTACTATAAAAGCTTTTATTGCTGCAGCATTTGCACTTTCTTTTTTAAACCAAAAACCAATTAAAAAATATGAACAAAGACCAACACCTTCCCAGCCAAAAAACAATTGAATAAAATTATCTGAAGTTACAAGCATTAACATTGCAAAAGTAAATAATGATAAATAAGCCATAAATCTTGGCTTATGAGGATCTTGGGACATATAACCAATTGAATAAATGTGAACTAAAGAAGATACAGATGTTACAACTACTAACATCACAGCTGATAACGGATCAATTAACATTGACCAATTAACATTTAATGAACCGGAGTTAATCCATGTTGCTATGATTATATTTTCTTCATATTGATTAACAATTACATGATAAAGAACATTAATTGATAACAGTGCTGAAATTGAAACTAGTGCACTAGTAAAAATTTCTGAATTTCTATCACCAATATATCTTCCAAAAAAACCTGAAATAATTGAAGCAATGAGAGGAAGAAATAAAATTAAAATTTCCATAATTAACCTTTCAGTTTATTTATTTCTTCAACTCTAATTGTTCCAGCGTTCCTATAGTAAACAACAATAATTGCTAAACCAATTGCAGCCTCTGCTGCAGCTACAGTCAATATGAATAAAGTAAAAACTTGACCAGTAAGATCATCAAGAAAGATTGAAAATGAAACAAGATTTATATTTACCGCTAATAAAATAAGCTCAATACTCATTAGAATTACAATAATATTTTTTCTATTTAAAAAAATTCCTATAATGCCAATAGTAAAGATTATTGCACTAAGAGTTAAATAGTGACCAAGTCCAATATCAATCATCTATACTTACTCCTTTATTACTTTCAACGTCTAAAACCTGAACTCCTTCTGCTCTTTCTCTTGAAATTTGTTTTATATAACTTTGTTTTTTAACCCCATCCCTTTGACGAAACGTAAGTACTATTGCACCTATCATTGCAACTAATAGTATCATTCCACTTATTTGAAAAACGTGAATATATTCCGTATACAAAACCTGTCCTAAAGAGTGAGTGTTGCTTATGCTTTCTTGTGTTTGTGTATTAATTTTTTCAAGTAAATTTGGCTTATATTTCCAACCTCCAATGACAATAATTAATTCAAAAAATATAATAGCACTTATAATTAAACCAATTGGTATGTGGCCAGAACTTTGTGAGGATAAAAACCACTGATTTGTTTGCTGAGCAACATTTAACATCATTACAACAAATAAAAATAAAACTGCAACAGCACCTACATATACGATTAGCATGATCATTCCTAAAAATTCAGCACCAATCATTATGAATAAACATGAAATACTAATAAAATCTAAGATTAAAAAAAAAACTGAATGAACTGTATTTTTTGAGGCAGTAACCATAATTGCAGAAATAATTGCTATAGCAGAAAAGATATAAAAAAAAATTGCGTGAGCCATTATTTTATCTGTAAGGATTATCAGCTTTAATGTTTGCAGCTAAAATATTTTCCCATCTATCTCCATTATCAAGCAATTTATCCTTTGTGTAATATAGCTCCTCTCTAGTTTCGGTAGAGAATTCAAAGTTTGGTCCTTGAACAATTGCATCAACTGGACATGATTCTTCACACAAACCACAATAAATACATTTCATCATATCAATATCATAACGAGTAGTTTTTCTACTACCATCACCGCGCTCAGCTGACTCAATTGTAATTGCTTGAGCTGGACAAACTGCTTCACATAATTTGCATGCTATACATCTTTCTTCTCCATTCGGATATCGTCGTAAAGCGTGTTCACCTCTATATCGTGGGCTTATTTTGCCTTTCTCAAATGGATAATTAATTGTTTTTTTTGACTTAAACAATTCCTTTATGGCAATTAATAAACCACCTAAAAAGTCTGTCATGAAAATTGTTTTTAAAAATCTTGAAAATTTCATTTAGTTAGTCGGTAGAAGATTAAAATAAAATAAATAACTTGCTGTCAAAACGACCCAAGTTAATGACAAGGGTAAGAATATTTTCCAACCTAATCTCATTAGTTGATCATATCTATATCTTGGAACGATTGCTTTTACTAATGCAAACAAAATAAACAAAAAAATTATCTTAAAAACTAACCAGAAAGCCCCGGGTACTAAGTTAAATGGATATAAATCAATTGGAGATAGCCAGCCTCCCAAAAATAAAATTGATCCTAAAGCGCACATTAAAAGTATATTGGCATATTCACCTAACCAAAACATTGCATACATCATACCTGAATATTCCGTTTGATAACCAGCAACTAGTTCAGCTTCTGCTTCGGGTAAATCAAATGGGGGTCTGTTAGTTTCAGCCAATGCTGATATAAAAAAAATTACAAACATTGGAAAAAGTGGAATTACAAACCATAATTTTTGTTGAGCAAGAACTATGTCATTTAAATTGAGAGAACCAACACATAAAAGAACATTTATAATAATTATACCAATTGAAACTTCATAAGAGACCATTTGTGCTGCAGATCTGATTGCACCTAAAAAAGGATATTTAGAATTTGAAGCCCATCCGCCCATTATAATTCCATAAACTCCTAAGGAGGAAACAGCAAATAAGTATAATATTCCAACATTAATATTTGCAAGAACTTGTGTTTCACTGAAAGGAATAACTGCCCAAGCAATTAATGCTAAAGTCATTGTAACTATTGGTGCCAATATAAATATTATTTTATTAGAACTTGAAGGTATAATTATTTCTTTAAAAATATACTTTAGAGCATCAGCTAAGGACTGAAGTAAACCGAATGGACCCACAACATTTGGACCTTGTCTTTTTTGTACGAATGCCCAAACTCTACGATCCAGCCAGACAATCATTGCAACAGATACAAGAACTGGCACAAGTAAAAATAAAATTTTATAAATTTCTTGAAAAATAATGTTTAAATATTCCATTTTTTATCCATCTGTTCCTGTTTTTTTAATCTTTATTTTAGAGTTATGGCAATCAAGCATTGTTTTTGATGATCTAGCAATAACATTGGAGAAATAATAATCTTTATAGTCGACAACTAATTCTTCATTTTTAAAATCTTCTTTAGTTGACTGGTTTACATTTATTGGAGTTTTATTTTCTTTCTGTAAATTAATAAAATTAATCATACTACTTTTTAATTCATCTTTATCGTTAAATAATTTTCTATTATTCATAATTTCAGCAAGTTCGTTAATAATTTGCCAATCTTCTTTTGCTTTACCGGGTGGATAAGAAGCTTTATAGGCTTTTTGTAATTTTCCCTCTAAATTTGTAAAATAACCACTTTGCTCTGTATATGCAGCACCGGGTAAAATAATATCTGCAATATCTGCACCTTTGTCTCCATGGCTTCCCTGGTAAATTATAAATTCATCTTTTTTTGTAAAATTTAAGTTATCTTGTCCTAGTAAATAAATAATTTCAAAATTATTCGATTTTAATTCATTAAATATATTCTTTCCTTCATTAATAATCTTTAAATCTAAACTTCCAACAGTTGATGCGTCTGAAGTAAGTTTATTTAATGAATTCCATTCATCATTTATTTTGTTATTTTTTTTTAAAAAATTTTTGATCAAATTAAATAAAAACTCTGATGATTGTGACTTAAAAAATGACTCTCCTAAAATTATAAGAGGTTTTTTTGAGTCTAAAATTTTTTTTGAAACCTGGTTATTACCCTCAAAAATGTCAACTATTGTTTTTGTTTGGCCATTAAGTGATTGATATGGATATGTTAGATCCCCAATATCATTAAGAGAGATGATTTTCGTTGAATTATTTACAAATGATTTTCTAATCCTTGCATTTACAATAGTTGACTCAAATCTTGGATTTGATCCAATTAAAAAAATTAAATCAGATTCTTCAATTCCATTAATTGATGAATTAAACAAATAATTTTCCCTTTCATTAATACCAACATAATAATTTGATGACCTGCATTCGTAATTTCTTGTATCTAACGTTCTATCAAAAAACTCTTTAAAGATATAACTTGTCTCCATATTAGTTAAATCTCCTACAAATCCAGCAATTTTATCTTTTGGTGTTTCTTTGATTTTGGATTTTATAATTTTAAAAACTTCTTCCCAATTAGCTTTCTCAAATTTACGGTTGTATTTTATAAATGGAGTATCAAGTCTTTGATTGGAAAGACCATCACATGCATACCTAGTTTTGTCTGATATCCATTCTTCATTAATGTCCTCATTGATTAATGGTAAAACTCTTTTGACTTCCCAGCCATAAGTATCAATTCTAATATTGGATCCAACAGCATCCATAACATCTATAGACTCTGTTTTTTTTAATTCCCATGGTCTTGCTTCAAACACGTATGGTTTTGATGTTAATGCTCCAACTGGGCAAAGATCAATTACATTACCTGAAAGTTCTGATTGCACAGACTGTTCCAAGTAAGTTGTAATTTGCATGTCTTCTCCTCTTCCAATTGCTCCAATTTCTGAAACACCAGCAATCTCTGTTGCAAATCTTACACATCTTGTGCAGTGAATACATCTTGTCATATGAGTTTTAATTAGAGGTCCCATATTTTTTTCTGGGACATATCTTTTGTTTTCTTTGAATCTTGATTTATCAACTCCATAAAACATAGACTGATCTTGAAGATCGCATTCTCCACCTTGATCACAGACAGGACAATCTAAAGGATGATTTGCGAGTAAAAATTCCATCACTCCTTTTCTAGCTTTTTCCACAAACGCAGTATTAGTTTTAATGTTCATGCCTTCTGCTGCAGGCATTGCACAAGAAGCAACAGGTTTTGGAGATTTTTCCATTTCAACTAAGCACATTCTGCAATTACCAGCTATTGAAAGTTTTTCATGATAACAAAATCTAGGAATTTCAACTCCGGCTTTTTCACAGGCTTGAAGAACTGTTAGACCTTCTTCAACTTCTATATCAATATCATTTACTTTTAATTTAAGCATTTTTATCCAGTAAGTGTTGATCAACTAAATAAGGTATATCTTTTTGTTCTTTAATAATTGGATCAAATTTATTTCGACTTTTAATTTCTTTTGAAAAATGCCTTAGTAAACCTTGGACTGGCCATGATGAACCTTCCCCAAAAGCACATATAGTATGACCAGCAATTTGATTTGTCACATCCCCCAGCATATCAATCTCATCTCTAGATGCTTCACCTTTTGCCATCCGTTCCAACATTCTCCACATCCACCCTGAACCTTCTCTGCAAGGTGTACACTGACCACAACTTTCATGTTTATAAAATCTTGCAATTCTTGCCATACATTTAATAATGTCTTGGTCTTTATTAATTACAACTACCCCAGCTGTTCCTAGCCCACTTTTTTCAGCCATTAAAGAGTCAAAATCCATAGTTAATGTTTCACATTTTTCTTTAGGTATTAATGGCATTGAAGAACCACCAGGAATTACTGCTTGTAAATTATCCCATCCACCAATTACTCCTCCAGCATGAACTTCAATTAATTCTTTTAAAGGAATATTCATTTCTTCTTCAACATTGCAGGGGTTATTAACATTACCTGATATACAAAAAATTTTAGTACCTGTATTTTTTTCTCTACCTAAAGACGCAAACCATTTTCCACCTCTTCTAAGAATTGTTGGAACCACAGCTATAGTTTCAACGTTATTAATTATTGTTGGGCACCCATAAAGTCCTATCAATGCAGGAAAAGGTGGTTTTAATCTTGGTTGACCTTTTTTTCCCTCTATACTTTCAAGTAATGCTGTCTCTTCACCACAAATATAAGCTCCAGCACCATAATGAATGTAAATATCTAAATCCCATCCTGTTCCAGCTGCATTTTTACCAATTAAATTTTTTTCATAGGCTTCATCGATTGCAGCTTGAAGTTTTTGTCCATCAACAAAATATTCTCCTCTTATATAAATATAACAAACGTGAGCTTGAACTGCATAAGAGGCTATCAAACATCCCTCAATTAATTTATGAGGTTCAAATCTAAGAATATCTCTATCTTTACAAGTGCCTGGTTCAGACTCATCACCATTAATTACCAAATAGTGAGGCCTTGAACCAACTTCCTTAGGTGCAAATGACCACTTTAATCCGGTAGGAAAACCAGCGCCACCTCTACCTCTGAGCTGAGAATCTTTAATTTCGTTAATTATCCAATCTCTTCCTTTGCTCGTAAGATCCTTAGTATTAATCCAATCACCTCTTTTTTGAGAGGATGCTACATCAGGACCTAGATCATTATATAAGTTTTGAAATATTCTATCTTGATCTTTAAGCATTTTTCAAATCCATAAGTGTTTTTCTGTTGTTTTCAGGTTCATTATTTACTCTTCCTCTATAAGAGCCTGGTTTAGGTGTTTCATCATTTAAAATTTTATCTAAAATTTTTAAAGTTTTCTCTTTGTCAAGATCTTCATAATAATAATCGTTTATTTGCATCATTGGTGCATTTACACAGGCACCTAAACATTCAACTTCCATCCAAGAACAACTTTTGTCTCTTGAAAGTTCAGACTCATTTTTTGAGATTTTTTCCTTACATGCTTCAACTAATTTATATGCACCTCTAATCATGCATGGTGTGGTTGTGCAAACTTGAACAAAATACTTTCCAACAGGTGCTAAATTATACATGGTGTAAAATGTAGCCACTTCATACACTTTGATATAGGGCATATCTAAAAATTTTCCTATATACTTCATCGCTGCTAGCGGTATCCAGTTATTATTCTGTTTTTGAGCAATATAGAGTAAAGCCATCACTGAACTTTGTTGTTTTCCTTTTGGATATTTTGAAACAATTGCATTAGCTGCCTCTAACGAAGAAGGACTAAACTCAAAACTTTCAGGTTGATTTTTTGCAGGTCTTCTTAAACTCATCTATCTACCTCTCCGAATACAATATCTAATGAGCCTAATACAGCAGGAACATCTGCTAACATATGTCCTTTAATTAAATAATCCATTGACTGTAAATGTGAAAATCCTGGTGCTCTAATTTTACATTTATAAGGTTTACTTGATCCATCTGAAATTAAATAAACTCCAAACTCTCCTTTTGGAGCCTCAACAGCGGTATATATTTCATCTTTAGGGACTCTATATCCTTCTGTAAATAATTTAAAATGATGAATTAAAGCTTCCATGGATTGCTTTAATTCTTTTTTTGGAGGAGGGGTAATTTTACCATCTTGTGATTTAATAGGTCCCTTTTCCATTTTAGATAGACATTGTTTTATTATTGAAATACTCTCTTTCATTTCTTCAATTCTACATAGGTAACGATCATAACAATCACCATTTTTACCAACAGGTATTTTAAAATCTAATTGATCATAACAATCATAAGGCTGAGATTTTCTTAAATCCCAGGGAACACCCGAACCTCTGATCATCACACCAGTAAATGAATAATCTAAAGCATCGCTTTTTGTTACAATTCCTATGTCGACATTTCTTTGTTTAAAAATTCTATTGTCAGTCAAAAGATTTTCTAAATCATTAATTATTTTTGGAAATGAGTCACAAAATTTAAGTATATCATCTTCTAAGCCAGCTGGAAGATCTTGATGAACTCCACCAGCTCTAAAGTAGTTTGCATGAAGCCTAGATCCTGATGCTCTCTCATAAAATGTCATTAAAGTCTCTCGCTCCTCAAATCCCCATAAAGATGGCGTAAGAGCACCAACATCAAGGGCCTGAGTAGTAACATTTAAAATATGACTTAAAATTCTACCAATCTCACAAAATATTACTCGAATGTATTGAGCTCTTAATGGGACTTCAATTTTTAAGATTTTTTCTATTGCTAATGCAAAAGCATGTTCTTGGTTCATTGGTGCCACATAATCTAATCTATCAAAATAAGGTACAGCTTGCATATAGGTTTTGTTTTCAATAAGTTTTTCTGTTCCTCTGTGAAGTAAACCTATGTGTGGATCAGCTTTTTCTACAACTTCTCCATCTAATTCAAGTATCAGTCTTAAAACTCCATGTGCTGCTGGATGTTGGGGTCCAAAGTTTAAGTTAAGATTTTTAATTTTTTTTGTCATTATCTTCAGTTAGTTCTTTTATATACCTGGTTCCTTCCCATGGACTCTCGTAGTCAAAATTTCTATAATTTTGTTCTAACTTCACTGTTTCGTTAATAACTTTTTTTTGTTCCTCACTATATCTAACCTCTGTATGTCCTGTTAAAGGGAAATCTTTACGTAATGGGTGACCTTCAAATCCATAATCAGTAAGTATTCTTCTTAAATCTGGATGGTCTTTAAAATTAACTCCATACATATCGAAAACTTCTCTTTCCATCCAATTTGCAGAAGGGAAAATTGAAGTTAATGAATTTATGACTTCATTTTCATTAATATAATAGCTTAAAATTATCCTTTGATTAAATTCATGACTCAATAAGAGATAAATCATTTTAAATCTTTGAAGTTCTTCAGGGTAGTCGACAGCAGTAATATCAATTAATTGCCTAAATTTTGTATCCTTATTAGTTTTTAAAAAAAGAATAACATCAATCAAATCTTCTTTATTTATATCTATATAAAGTTGATTATGTAATATTTTGGATTGATCTATTTTTGTTGTTAATTCAGAGTTAATTTTTTTTTCTAATTCTATTAAAGTATTCATAACAATTATCTACTCAGAGAGCCTTTGTTTCTAATTTTTTTTTGTAATTGTAAAATTCCATAAAGTAATGCTTCAGCAGAAGGTGGGCACCCTGGGACATAAACATCTACTGGAACTATTCGATCACAACCTCTAACTACAGAATAAGAATAATGGTAATATCCACCACCATTTGCGCAGCTACCCATAGATATTACATATCTTGGTTCTGGCATTTGATCATAAACCTTCCTTAATGCTGGAGCCATCTTATTTGTAAGAGTGCCTGCTACTATCATTACATCTGATTGTCTTGGTGAGCCACGTGGTGCTGCTCCAAACCTTTCCAAATCATATCTTGGCATTGCTGTCTGCATCATTTCAACTGCACAGCATGCCAAACCAAATGTCATCCAATGAAGTGATCCAGATCTAGACCAATTAACTAAGTTATCAAATGAAGTTGTAATAAAACCATTCTTACTAAAATCTTCTGCTAATTTTTTGAATTCTTCTGGTACTTGATCTAGTTTATTATTCATAAATTAAAATTATTCCCAGTCTAAAGCACCTTTTTTCCATTCATATATAAATCCGACTGTTAGTATGAATAAAAAAATCATCATTGATGTAAAACCAAGTAAACCTATATTTCCTAAAGATATTGCCCATGGAAAAAGAAACGCAATTTCTAAATCAAAAATTATAAAAAGAATTGCTACTAAATAAAATCTTACATCAAATTCCATCCTAGAATCTTGAAAAGGTTCAAATCCACATTCATATGCAGACAATTTTTCTGGATCAGGATTTTTTGGAGACAAAATAAAATTAATTATAACAAAAGCGCAACTTAGACCAAAAGCTATCACTAGGAATAAAATTATCGGTAAATATTCTTTTAAAAAATCCGCAGTCATAAAGTAAACTATATTAATCTTTGAATAAGAAAATTCCGATAAGACTCATACTATAGTTGTTTTTTTGTAAAATAAAAGTTTTTATATCACAGTTAAATTCACTCTTTTTATAGTAATTTTTAAACGTATTTATAGTGCAAATTGGTCACGTATTTTATGCCTTATTTAGTAACTGAATTAAAAAAATTGAGAATCGTTATCATATTGTGGCGGGAGTGAAGGGACTCGAACCCTCGACCTATCGCGTGACAGGCGATCGCTCTAACCAACTGAGCTACACCCCCACATATGACAATTTTGGTGGGCAGTAAAGGACTCGAACCTTTGACCCCCTCGGTGTAAACGAGATGCTCTACCAACTGAGCTAACCGCCCCAAAATATCGGTACTATTACATTAAGGTGAGTACAAAGTAAATTATTTATTATTGAATACTGGCTTGAGATTTATCGTCTTTTTTACTTAAATCAACCTCAACCCACTCTGTTCTTTTCAGCTCTTTTGTCAAAGATATTTTTAAAACTTGATCAGCAAATTCTACGGGAGTAATTTTTATTTCATCAATAATTTTCTTAGGCATATCAACTAAATCTTTTTCATTTTCTTTGGGTATAATTACTTCTTTAATACCAGCTCTGTGAGCTGCTAATAATTTTTCTTTTAGTCCACCTATAGGAAGAACTTGACCAGTAATTGTTACTTCTCCTGTCATAGCCACATCTCTCCTAACTGGTATGTTTGTTAGAGACGAAACAATTGACGTAACCATTCCTACTCCAGCAGATGGGCCATCTTTTGGTGTAGCTCCTTCAGGTACATGAATATGAAAATCTTTTTTTTCAAAAAGTGGGGGTATAATTCCATATTCTAAACATTTTGATCTAACAAAAGATTTTGCAGCTTTAACTGATTCTTGCATCACATCTCCTAATTTACCGGTAATTTGCATTCTTCCTTTGCCGGGCATAGTCACAGTCTCAATTTTCAAGATTTCTCCACCATATTCAGTCCAAGCTAAACCAGTTACAATACCAACCTTATTATCAGACTCTAATTCACCAAATTTATATTTTGCAACTCCTAGAAAATCTGAGAGATTTATTTTATTAATTTCTACATTTTTTTTCTCACCAGCTACAACTTTTTTTACAACTTTTCTTGCTAGTTTTGAAATCTCTCTTTCAAGATTTCTAACACCTGATTCTTTGGTGTAGCTTCTGATTACTTCTTGAATGATATTTTTTTCAAGTTTCATCTCATCTTCTTTTACACCATTATCTTTAATCTGCTTTGGTAGTAGGAATTTATTAGCAATATTGATTTTCTCATCTTCTGTATAACCAGCTAATCTTATAACCTCCATTCTATCTAATAAAGGAGGTAAAATATTTAACGTATTTGCAGTTGTTACAAACATCACATCTGACAAATCATAATCGACCTCTAGATAGTGATCATTAAAAGTTGTGTTTTGTTCTGGATCCAAAGCTTCTAAAAGAGCTGATGAAGGGTCGCCTCTATAATCATTACCAATTTTATCAATTTCATCTAGCAAAATTAGAGGATTTTTTGTGCCAGCTTTTTTCATCATTTGAATTATTTTTCCTGGCAAAGAACCAATATAAGTTCTTCTATGACCTCGTATTTCAGCTTCATCTCTCATTCCACCTACTGACATTCTAACAAACTCTCTATTTGTTGCTTTTGCAATAGATTTACCTAAAGAAGTTTTGCCAACTCCAGGAGGACCAACTAAACAAAGTATAGGACCCTTGATTTTGTCCATTCTTTTTTGGACCGCTAAAAATTCGATTATTCTTTCTTTAACTTTTTCTAAACCAAAATGATCTTTATCTAAAACATCTAGTGCTTTTCCTAAATCAATAGCAACCTCGCTTTTTTTATGCCATGGAAGCTCTATCATCCAATCTAAATAATTCCTTACGACAGTAGCTTCAGCTGACATTGGACTCATATTTTTTAATTTTTTTAATTCTTGAAGACATTTTTTCTCAACTTCTTTTGGCATTTTTGATTTCAAGATTGACTTATTCAAACTAGTATTTTCATCTTTACCATCTTCAATTTCACCCAGCTCTTTTTGAATCGCTTTTAATTGCTCATTTAAATAGTATTCTCTTTGAGTTTTTTCCATTTGGGTTTTTACTCTTCCTCTAATTCTTTTTTCTACACCAATTATACTAGTTTCATTTTCCATTATTTTAATAATGGCGTTTAATCTTTTCTTAACATCAACAGTTTCAAAAATTTGCTGCTTCTCAGAGATTGTTGCAGCTATATGAGAGGCAATGTTATCAGCAATTTGAGATGGTTCTTTTAGTTGTTTAATCGTGTTTATTGTTTCATTCGAAATTTTTTTATTTATTGAACTGAGTTTTTCTAGTCTTCTTATTGCTGTAGCAGCCAGTGGATAAAGATCCTCATCTTTATCAAAAATATCATTATGCGAAGTATATTCACATGTTATAAATTTTTCATTATCTTTAAAATCCAAAATCTTAACTCTTTTTAGACCTTCAACTAAAACTTTAACTGTACCATCCGGTAATTTTAAAAGTTGTAAGATACTTCCCTCACAACCATACATAAAAACATCAGTTTTTTTAGGATCGTCAATTTCTGAATTTTTTTGTGTTACAAGGATAATTTTTTTTTCCTTTTTCATCACCTCATTAAGTGCTGATATAGATTTGTCTCTACCAACAAACAAAGGTATTACCATACTTGGAAATACAACAATGTCTCTTAGAGGCAATAATGGTAATGATATTTTTACTTCCATACCATGAATATGGATATTAAATCTTATATTGCAATAGCTTTTTAATAGTTATTAGTGTGTATTAAGCCGCTGAGGTTTTGTTGTTTTTTGATTTACTTTCACCTTTTGAATGCACCAAAATTGGCTGGGTTTGACCTTTAACTGCTGATGCGTCAACAATAACTTCTTCAACATTATCTTGACTTGGTAAATCATACATTGTTTTCAACAAAATATTTTCTAAGATCGATCTAAGACCTCTCGCACCAGTTTTTTTAGCTATTGCTTTATGTGCAATTTCTTTTAAAGCATTATCTTTAAATATTAACTTTGCACCATCTAATTTAAATAATTCTTGATACTGTTTAGTAAGAGAATTTTTTGGTTCTTGTAAAATTTTAATTAATGATTTTTCATCTAAGTCTTCAAGGGTTGCAATCATTGGCAATCTTCCAATAAATTCAGGTATTAAACCATATTTTAAAAGATCTTCCGGTTCTAAACTTTTCATCCATTCACCAGTTTTTTTATCTTGAGTATTTTTAACATCTGCCCCAAAACCAATTGATGTTCCTTTGTCTCTTTGAGAAATTATTTTATCCAAACCTGCGAAAGCTCCACCACAAATAAATAGTATATTAGTTGTATCAACTTGTAAAAATTCTTGTTGTGGATGTTTTCTACCTCCCTGTGGTGGAACACTTGCAACTGTTCCTTCCATTATTTTTAAAAGAGCCTGTTGAACACCTTCACCTGAAACATCTCTAGTAATAGAGGGATTTTCTGATTTTCTACTTATTTTATCAACCTCATCTATATATACAATTCCTCTCTGTGCTTTTTCAACATTGTAATCTGCAGTTTGAAGTAACTTTAATATAATGTTTTCAACATCCTCACCAACATAGCCTGCTTCTGTTAAAGTTGTTGCGTCAGCCATTGTAAATGGAACATCTAAGATTCTTGCAAGTGTTTGTGCTAATAATGTTTTTCCACATCCAGTGGGACCTACTAGAAGAATATTGGACTTAGCAAGTTCAACATTTTTACTAGTCTTATTCTCATAATTTAATCTTTTGTAATGGTTGTGAACTGCTACAGATAAAACTTTTTTAGCGTGAGCTTGGCCTATTACATAATCATCTAAGACTGTGCAAATTTCTTTTGGTGAAGGTAAACCATCTTGATGTTTTACAAAAGTGTCTTTATTTTCCTCTTTTATAATATCCATGCAAAGTTCAACACATTCATCACAGATAAAAACTGTTGGTCCAGCAATAAGTTTTCTAACTTCGTGTTGACTTTTGCCACAGAAAGAACAATACAAAATATTTTTGTTATTTGTGTTCATAATTTTTATATCGAATCAAAATAATACTTTATTATATGAGACTCGTTGATATCAAGTTTCAAATTAACTTACTTCAATATATGGTGTATTAAGATCTTTTTTCTACAACTTCGTCTATTAAACCAAATGATTTAGCTACATCTGCTGTCATAAAGTTATCTCTTTCAAGGGCACTTTTTATTTCATCTACACTTTTTTCAGTATGTTTAGAATAAATTTCATTTAATCTTTTCTTTAATGATAGAACTTCATTAGCGTGTATCTCTATATCTGTGGCTTGCCCCTGAAAACCAGCTGATGGTTGATGAACCATTATTCTAGAATTGGGTAATGAAAATCTTTTGCCTTTTGTGCCTGCTGCAAGAAGAAATGATCCCATCGATGCAGCTTGACCAATACAAAGAGTAGAAATCTCAGGTTTAATATACTGCATTGTGTCGTAAATACCAAGTCCCGCAGTAACCAAACCTCCTGGACTATTAATATACAGATAAATTTCTTTTTTTGGATCTTCCGCCTCTAAAAACAATAATTGCGCGGTAATTAATGAGGCAACGTTATCATTTATTTGACCAGTTAAAAATATAATCCTCTCTTTTAAAAGTCTTGAATAAATATCATAAGCCCTCTCACCTTTACTTGATTGCTCTACAACCATAGGCACTAAATTACTCATATGTTCTGAAATTTTATTTATCATAAAGCTGATTCGAATTACTTATACAACTTGAGATTACTTTTTGCTAACTTTTTTTGTTTTTTTAACAATAGATTTAGTTTTTATTGATTTTGGCTTAGTTTTGTTGTCTTCAGATTTTTTTGCCACAACTTTTTTTTCTGACTTTCTTTGGTCTTTAAGTTCCTGATCAAGTTGTTGTTTTTGAGATTGTTTTAAAATTTTTTCTGCTTCATCTTTAGAAATTTCTTTTTTATTAACTTTAGCTTTTTCCTTAATTAAATTAATTATTTTTTCCTCATAAACAGTTCCTCTTAAACTTGCTACTGCAGATGGATTTTTTTGATAAAAATCCATTACCATTTTTTCTTGACCAGGCATCATTCTTAACTGTTTTTGTATTTCAGCTTGAAGTTCTTGTTCATTAACTTTAATTTGATTTTGCTCTCCAAACTCATTTAAAATTAAACCAGTCTTAATTCTTTTTTTTGCAACTTCTTCAAAATTTTTTCTATTTTTCTTAGTATCGTCCTCATTCATTCCCTGCGATAAAATTTTAATCTCTTCATCGATTAAATTTTCAGGGATCTCATCAATTTTAAACTTTTCTAGTTCTTTTAATATCTGATTTTTTGATAGTCTCTCTAAAGAGTTTTTATATTCATCATTTATTTGATTAGAAATTAATTTTTTTAAATCCTGTAAATCTTTTGCTCCTAAATTTTTTGCAAAATCATCATTGATTTTTGTCTCTTCAGGTTTTTTAACTGAAATAATTTTGCAATCAAATTTTGCTTTTTTATTTGAAAATTCTTTTTCTGGAAAATTATCTGGTAAGATTGCCTCAACAACTTTAGTTTCATCTTTTTTAACACCTATTAATTGTTTATCAAAACCTTTTAAAAATAGATCTTTTCCAAGAGTTAATTGTGTATTTTTTCCTTCACTTCCCTTAAAAGTTTTACCTTCTACTGATGCGTTGTAATCTAAAACAACCAAGTCTCCTTCATTTGCTTTTGTTTCTGCAGAAACTTCTTTAAAATTTGGTTGATTTTTTGCTATTTCTTTTATTCTTTTATCAGTCTCTGAAGACTCAATTTTAACAATATATTGATCAAACTTTATATTTGAAATTGCTTTTACATCAATTTTAGGAAGTTCAGTGACTGATAGAACATACTCTAATTCTTTATCTTCACCATAAGTTTTAAGATCAAGCTTTGGCTGACCTGCTGGTTTAATCTTGTTCTCCTCTAGAGCTTTAGTTGAGGTATCTTTTAAAACTTTATCTAAAACTTCACTAAATACAGCTTTACCAAATTGTCTCTTTAAAATTTCTTTTGGAACTTTTCCAGGTCTAAAACCTTTTAAATTAACCGTGCTTTTAATTTCCTCATATTTTTCATCCATATAAGTGGACATAGTTTTCTTATCGATGAAAACTTTAACATCTTTATTAAGACCTTTTTTATTTTCTACAGTTACTCTCATAATATTAATGTGGTAGGGCGAAAAGGACTCGAACCTTCACATGTTGCCATATTGGTTCCTAAGACCAACGCGTCTACCAATTCCGCCATCGCCCCACAAATTTAGAGGTTTTATATATGATTGAAATTATTTGTACAATGACAATTAATGTAATTTATATTAGTTTTCCTCTATAGTATTAAGATGATTATTTCGCCCTGCATAAGTATTTGTAAAACTGATCCGAGCACAGGATATTGCTATGGTTGTGGAAGAAATAATGAGGAAAAAAAAATTTGGTAACTTGAAAATACAACTGATGAATGGAAAAAAGAAAATCTTAAAATAATTAAAAATAGATTAACAGGTTGGCAATTAAAAAGTTTTGAAGAGTCCTATACATATAAAGTTGAAAATGGTATTTCTTTATTCAAAAAAAACTTAAAAAATGAGTAAAATTTCAATAGTCATAACAATCTATATTATAGGACTTATTTTTGGAGCTTTGTTTCTTGATATTTGGAGTGCAGACACAAGTGTTTTCAAAGGTCTGTTAGGTTTAGGATGGACTGCTCTTCTTATTATAGGAATATTTTTTGCTGAAAAAAATGAGAAGAATTAGATTTTTAATCTTTATTTTTTTTTTATTTTTACCACTTCAATTTGTTAAATCAGAAATAATTGTCTTAAGTAAATGTGATGATAAACAAGATGAGTTTTTAAAAAATGAGTATATTTTTAATCTTAATGAGTTAATCATGACAAGAAATTATATATATAAAGAAAAAACATATCAAAAATACAGGTTAACTGATCTAAGTGTAAAAAAAACTAATACCTATGTGAGAAATATTTATGAAGAAAATGGAAAAATATTAACCCACAAACATGGATATCCACAATTTTACACACAAATTTTATTTAAAAAAGGAAAGCAAGAAATTTTTATGAAAACAGTTTTAAATGATGAAGAAGGGATTTCTAAAATTTCTACTTGTAAAAAAATTGAAAAATTTAAAGATGAAAGTTAGTTTTTTTTCTTATTTTTAGTAAAGTTTCTTTTTTTTATAACAAATCGACTATTAGTAATATTACTTCTATGTTTAGCGTAGGATTGCTTTTGTGCTTGTTTCATGGCTTTTTTTGAGGACATAATATTTAATAATTTGTTTCTATAGTTCCTATAATATTAAAATTTTTATCAGAAACAACTATTTCACCAGATGAAGGTCCATAGTTTAAAACCTCAGATATTAAAACATAATGTGTAATTAATACTAAATTTTTGTTACTTTTAAATTTATCTATATAATCATTTAAAGAATTAATTTGTTTATTCTTATTTTTTGCGAATTTATAGCTATAAAAAGAATTCAAAAAACTATTTGTAGAAAAACTCTTAAAAGCAATTTCTGCTGTTTCTTTGCATCTACACCACTCACTAGATAAAACTTTATCAATTTTGATTTTTTTATTTTTAAAAAATTCTCCAATATATTTTGCTTGATTTCTTCCTTCCTCACTTAAATTTCTTTGGGTAGAACAATCGTTTATATTGAAATTATTTGGATCACCACTTCCAGGTGCATATGCATGCCTGATAAATATTAATTTTCCACCATCCTCAAGTTGATTAAATAATTTTTTATTGAAATCTGCTTTAACTGAAGAGATTAACGATATAAATATTATTAAAAAAAAATTTAAAAATTTCATTTATGGATATTAGATTAGATAATTTAAACAAAACAATAGTTAATTGTAAAAAATGTCCAAGACTAGTTAGATTTGTTCACAAAATAAGCACACAAAAAAGAAAACAAAATATGAATGAGATCTACTGGGGTAAACCAGTCCCTGGTTTTGGAAATTCAAATTCAAAATTAGCAATTATTGGACTTGCGCCTGCAGCTCATGGTGGCACAAGAACTGGAAGAGCTTTTACAGGAGATAAATCAGGAGATTTTTTATTTAAATGTTTGCATGAAGTAGGTATCTCAAATTATCCATATTCAATAAATTTAAATGATAATTTAAAGTTAAAATCTACCTACATTACCAATATACTTAAATGTGTACCACCTGAAGATAAACCCTTAAGTAATGAAATTTCTAATTGTTCCAATTTTTTTGATGAAGAAATATTATCTTTAAAAAAACTAAAGGTTATTGTTACATTGGGTAAAGTTGCTTTTGATAATTGTATAAAATTATATAAACAAAAATTTAGCATCAAACAAAAATTTTCTTTTAAGCATGGCAAATCTTGGTCATTACCTGATGGTTTAATTATTTTATCGAGTTATCATCCAAGCCCAAGAAATGTTAATACAAAACTTATTTCAGATAAAATGATGATAGATTTATTTAAAAAAGCAAAAAAACTGGCTAAGTTTTAATAGTGTCACAAAAATAAGGTTTAAATTTTAAATATATTTCATCTGGAATTTTTACAGGTTTTCCTTCATTACTTACAAAAACCAAATGAATTTGGGCCTCAGTAATAATTTCTTTTTCCCTCGAGATTATTTGATTCATAAAAAAGGAAGTCTTAGTAATTGATTTAACAAAAGATCTTACTGTCAATTCATCTTCTAAATGAGCTGATTTTTTATATTCAATATTGCATGATTTAACAATTATTAATGAATTAAATTGATCTTGAACTATTTTATTACTAAAACCTATTGAAAATAAAGCTTCAGTTCTAGCTCTTTCCAAATATTTCAGATAGTTGGCATAATAAACTACTCCACCAGAGTCGGTATCCTCATAATAAATTTTTAACTTATGAAAAAAATTTTCATGCATCTAAGAAAATTATATCAAATAATTCACTAATTTGCTGAAAAATAGATATTTTGAAAATAGGCAATTGCCTTCATTTTAGAATTATCAGTATCTGACATAATTGCTAAACCATCTAATTCATTTACGTCTAAATCATGAAATTTTTTAAAATCCTCTTTTACATTAGATTTTACAGTAACCCACTCATTAAAATTATTAATCGTAGTTGCTAAAACATTATCAATAGATTTTTTGGTATACGGGCTTGACGAATTAAACCCAATCATATTATTGCTTGAAAAAACATAATTAATCGCTCTATTTGAAAGTGGCGTAGCACCAGTCTTCTTAACAGCAAAAACCCTAGCTGCAAAATCATGTCCTTTTTTTGTATTTTCTTTAATACCAGATAAATCTTTCTCAACTTTCCATGTAATATTAATAAATGGGGTTTTATTTAAATCGATTTTTACCTCTTTACCTAAGCCCGAGGCTGCATTATCAGCAACTGCCTTTAAAAAATTACCATTATCATTAGATCCAACAGTATAAATAGTCTTGTTATCTGCCCCTCTTATCTTTCTTACTTCTAACTCAGCAAGTTCCTCTTTTGTAAATTCAAAAATCTTTATTTCATCTGCAAAGCTAATCGAGAAAAGTGTGAAACAAATAATAAAAGTTTTAATTAAGATTTTCATAAAATATTTTTTAAAAAATTGTTAATACATCATTTTGACAAGATTTAAACATTCAAAAATCATCATTTAACTCTATATCATTATTATGAAAACAATTTCTATTTTTATACTCCTTATTTACTGGTCAATTATGATATTTGCACCTGTAGTGTCGAAAGATGTAAAGTTAAGTCGAGCAAAGATTAATAATATGAAAATAGTTGAACAAAAACCTCAAAGTTAATAAGTTGACCGACCACCGCTAATATCAAAGACTGCAGCTGTTGAAAAAGTGTTTTCCTCTGATGAAAGCCAGCAAATTAGGGATGTAAATTCCTCAACTTCTAAAAACCTTCCTCTTGGCACTTTAGAAAGCATTCTTTGAACATGTTCTTTTGTCATTTGATCTAAAATACGAGTTTTAGCACCCGCAGGTGTCACCGCGTTTACAGCTATATTCTTGTCAGCAAGTTCTTTACCTAATGATTTCGTTAATCCTATTGCTCCTGCTTTTCCAGCACTGTAAGCGCTTGCATTAGAATTTCCATCTTTTCCCGCTACTGATGCAACATTTACAATCCTACCATAATTATTTTTAATCATATTGGGGACTATTGCCTTGCAACAATTAAAAGTGCCCATTAAATTTATATCTATAATTTTTTTCCACATTTCAACATCATATTCCCATAATGTTGATGTAGGACCTGTAATTCCTGCATTATTAATCAAAATATCAATATTAGACTCTTTAGTGATTTCATTAACACATTTTTCAACTTGTTTATAATTCGATACATCTACGATATTTGAGCTTAAATTTGAATTTTTCAGATCTTTAGTAGATTTTTCAATCATAATTGGATCTATGTCCCAAATTATCACTTTAGCACCTGAATTTAAAAATCTTTTTGCAATATCAAGCCCAAATCCTTGAGCACCACCAGTAATTACTGCGGTCCTTTTATCAAAATTAAAATTAATTTTTTTCATTAAATTACCTTCTATCAAGCAGATAATATACAAATCCAGAGACTAATGACCCTATAATCCAAGCATAGGATTGTAAAAACATTAAATTAGAATTCCATATTGTTGAAGATGCAAATATAAAACCGATTATAACAGAGTAAATTGCTTTTAAATGCCAACCTCTTGAAAAATAAAATATACTGTCAGAAGATACTGAATGAATATCCTTAACATCCAAATTGGATCTATTTATAATATAATAGTTTATAATCATCACTCCACTAATTGGACCAAAAAAACAACCAAAAGTATCTATAAATGAAAGTATACCAATTTGACTAAACAAAGTTGGCCAAAATATTCCAATTATTAATCCTAATGTACCTATTATATAACTTGCATTTTTAATATTTAATTTATTTGGTTGAAAATTAATTAATGAATATTGTGATGGAATAAAATTAGCTATTAAGTTAGTTGATGCTGAAGCAATTGAAATAAAAAATAAAGCTATAACAGTTATTTGTAAATTATCATATTTACCTACAATATCTGTTGGATTTGTAAAAATTCTCTCAATATCATTAAATTTTTGATTTAGAAAAATATCAGAACCCGAAACAATAAAAACTGCAAATACAGAAAATAAAATAAGATTTAGTAATAGAGTGAAATTACCATTTTTTAAATTTTTTTCATTCTTAATATAACGAGTAAAATCTCCTAGACTAATTATCATTATAGAAAAATAAGCAAAAACTGTTCCGGCTACAGTTATTATTGGAAATATATTATTATAATCTAAAAAATTTTCAAAATTCAAAATTTCTAAAAAGGCATTAGAAGTTAGTTTTACATCTGATAATAAAATTATTAAGAAAAAAAATATTAAACCTGAATAAACTGTAAGTGCTGAAAAATTGATAATTTTTCTATTAAATAACATACCTTTACTAAAAATATAAATTTGAATTATTATGCAAATGACTAATGATGACCAATCAATAATATTCAATCCAAGTAAAAATGTTAAAAAGATATCTTTATCTAAAATTGAACTATCAATTGTAAAAAATAAAATTCTAATTAAATAACCTATGGCTTTTGATAAAAAATAAGTTTGAATACCAAACAAAAATATTCCAACTAAACTTCTTAAAAATCCAAAAAACTTTGCGCCTGAATAACCTAATGAAGATCGTAATAGTGTTGCAAATGGCAATCCATACTTTTGAGAGGGTTTTCCTATCAAATTAGAAAAAAAATAAACCAATATTGAACCTAAAATTGATCCAAAAAAAACTACAAAAGAATTAAGATTGTATATTGTGTATAAAGAAGCGATGAGTGAAAAACCTATTATACTTTGAACATTTACTCCCCAAAAACAAAATAGGTCTTTCCAATCCCAATTTTTATTAGTTGGATTAATAGCAACTAATTCCCAGTTAATAATTTTTTTGTTAACTTTATTCTGACTCACTCTAAAGATATTAAACTAAAAATTTTTACTGTCCATATAAGAGAGTTGGCAACCAGAGAGCAATTTTTGGAAAAATAATGATTAAGATTAGACCTATAACTTGTAAGACCATAAATTGCATCATTCCATAATAAATATCTTTTAAGTCCCATTCTGGAACTACTCCTTTCAAAAAATACGCAGATAACGCAACAGGTGGTGATAACCAAGCGGTCTGTAAATTGACTGCAACTAAAATTGCAAACCAGGTTAAATTAAACCCTAAAGCCTCTATTAAAGGTAATATTATTGGAACAATAATCATAACTATTGGAACCCACTCTAAGGGCCATCCCAATAAGAAAATCATAACCATTACCATCGCTAAGATAAGATATTTGTTCATTTCCAAACCTAGTAAAAAATCTGTTAATAAAGTTGGGGTTCCTAACCTTGCAAAAACAGCACCAAAGAAATTTGAAGCTGCAACTAAGACCATGATTAATGCTGTAATTTCTAAGGTTTTAACTAAAGCTTCTTGCAACTTAGAAAGTGTTAATTTTTTATAAGCCAAGGATAATAATAAAGCTCCCATTGCACCACAGCCCGCTGCTTCAGTTGGGGTTGCAAATCCAAAAAGAATACTTCCCAAGGCTGCAAAAACTAAAGCAGCTGGTGGGACTAATCCTAAAAAAAACTCCAACCAAACTTCTTTCATGCTTGACGCTCTCATTTCTTTTGGAAGTACAGGTCCAAGTTTTGGATTTAACATACATCTGATTGTTATGTAAGCAGCATATAAACTAGCAAGAAGAATTCCTGGTATTATCGCTGCAGCAAAAAGATCAATTACTGGAATTTCCATAATTGGTCCCATAACAACAAGCATTATACTTGGGGGAATTAATATACCTAAAGTTCCACCAGCTGTAATTGTTCCTGCAGCAAGTTTAACATCATACCCAGATCTATTCATTGATTTTGCTGCCATTATTCCTAAAATTGTGACTGATGCTCCAACAATTCCTGTTGCTGCAGCGAATATGACAGACACAAATAAAACTGCATAATATAAAGATCCTTTAACTTTAGCTAACATCATTTGAAATGCAGAAAATAATCTTTCCATTAGTCCAGCTTGCTCCATCATGATCCCCATAAACACAAAGAGCGGGACCGCAGCTAGTGTTTGTTCAGTCATTACCATTGAAAACTGAAGAGTCATTAGATAAAAGACTAATTTTCCAAATCCAAGATAACCAAAAACAAAACCTAAAAATATCAATGTAAAAGAAATTGGAAATCCAACAAAGATTGCAAAAAGCATTACTCCAACAAGTATAAAACCTAGATAAGCAGGATTTATAAACTCAGCTATCATTTACTCTCTCCAGGCCACTGACCTTTTTTTGCTGCCCAATAACTTTTAAGTAGTTCAGAGATGCCTTGTATAAGTAAAAATATAATGCCTAACAGTAAGCAAGTTTTTATTGGCCACATATAAGGCATCCATGTTGTATCCATGCCCCTCTCACCTCTTTGAATAGATTCTCCTACGTAGCCTATCGTCATATAAAGAAATACGGATAATCCAGGAAAATAAAATAATAAATATAACCAAAAATCTATTAATCCTTGATTTTTAGTTTTAAAATTTCTATATAAAAAATCTGCTCTTATATGCACACCTCTCGAAAGCGCATATCCTGCACCTAACATGAAAAGAGCACCGTACAAAAACCTGCTTATATCATAAGCCCAAATTGTAGGTGCATGAAATAATTTTCTAGCAAGGACTTCATAAGTCATCGCAAAAATAAGTGGCATTAAAATCCAGCAAACAACATTACCAATCCGCTTACTAAATTTATCAATATTTACAATTGAGTTAGCCATCCACGATGGCATATCATCAGGCATTTTTCCAGAACCTCCTCGCCTTTCTGCTATCATTTCATCTGATATATCCAGTTTGACGGGTTCGTTTGCCATAAGTTTAAATTAAAAAAAATTAGAGCGAACTGTAAAAGTCCGCTCTAATTAATATAAAGGTTACTTAATTATTACTTTAATGTTGCAGCGTGAGCCATTCCAAGCTTCGCATTAGACATTTGAGCACCACTCCAGAATGGAACAGCAACATCAGCAAAGTCTTTCATTGAATCATAAACTTCTTTGAAAAATGCGTTTTTCTCTGCATTTTTATTCAATGTAGCTTTTGCAGCAGCCATATATTCTACGAAGTAGTCAGATGGAGTATCTTCTAATATTACTCCATGCTTAGTAGTTAATGTTTGTAAAGCTTTTCCATTTTCATAGATTCTGTAACTTAAAGATTTTGCTAATGAAGCATTAGCTGCAACCTCAAGAGACTTTTTCTCATGATCACTCATAGCTTTGTAAGTTTTTCCAGTAATGTAAAAGTCAGCATTTACTACTACTTGGTGTAGACCTTGTAGGTAATAGTGCTTTAATACTTTTTGAAAACCAAATACCATATCTGGTTTTGGACAACACCACTCAGCAGCATCAATTGTACCTGCTTCTAAAGCTGGAAGAATATCTCCACCACCCATAGCTACAGATGCTATACCAATGTCTTTGTAAGTTTGTCCTGGAATTCCTGGAGGAGTTCTGAATTTATATTTTCTAAAGTCAGCCATATCTTTAATTGGTTTTGGAAACCAACCTAAAGCTTCAGGTCCAACTGGTTGCAACATAAACCCTTTGATGTCTCTTCCCATTTCTTTCCATAGCTGGTCGTATAATTCTTTACCACCACCATATTGGAACCAAGATAAGAACGCTAAGTTATCGATACCTACACCACCACCAGCTACTGGCGAACCAAATAACATAGCAGCAGGGTGATCTCCTGACCAATAGTGAGTCCATGCGAAACCACAATCAATCAATCCTTTATCCACAGCGTCTAAAGTTTCTTTTACCCCAACTACAGATCCTGCAGGCATAATTTCAAACTTAAGAGAACCGCTTGTCAAAGCTGTTACTGTGTCAGTAAAGTCTTTTAACATCTTAACTTCATCAGCTTTAGTGTTAAGAACTGTCTGACATTTTAGTGTTTTTGCTGCATTAGCGTTAGATATAAATCCAAGTACTAAAAACGTAGCAAATAACATTGAAATGATTTTTTTCATTATTTTTCCTCTTGTTAGTTAAATTTAACGAAGCGAATACAATCAGAAAAATATAGGTGATACAAGTGACAATTGACTTATATGTGTTAAAGAAATGAACAGCAGGATAAAAATAAAAAAAACTATTCAACTTGAGATGGAAAATTTTGATTATATCATAATTGGTGCAGGATCTGCAGGATGCGTTTTGGCTAACAGACTTTCATCAAATCCAAATAATAAAGTTCTTTTAATTGAAGCCGGTGGCAAAGATACTTATCCATGGATTCATATTCCAGTTGGATACTTTAAAACAATGCACAACCCAAAAGTTGATTGGTGTTTTAAAACTGAACCTGATGAAACAATGAATAATAGATCAATTAGGTATCCAAGAGGAAAAACTTTAGGTGGAAGTTCCTCAATTAACGGACTTTTATGGATCAGAGGTCAAAAAGAGGATTACAATATATGGAGACAACTTGGTAATACTGGTTGGGGCTGGGATGATGTTTTGCCTTATTTTTTAAAATCAGAAAATAATGAGCTAGGAAAAAGTGAATTCCATAATGATAATGGTCCAATAACTGTTGCTAATAAAAAGATTGATTTAAAATTGCTGGATGAATTCCAAAATGCAGCTCAAGAATATGGAATACCTAAAACAAATGATTTTAATACTGGAGATAATTTTGGAATAGGTTTTTTTCAATTCACTACAAGTTTTAATAAATCTGGGTTAAAGCTGAGATGTAGTGCTGCTAAAGGTTATCTTAATCCTGTTAAAAAAAGATCTAATTTAAAAATTATAGTTAATGCACATGTTCAAAAAATAAATTTTGAGGGAAAAAAAGCTTCAGGTGTAAATTATTATATTGGTGAAAAATTAAATACTGTAACTGCAAACAAAGAGGTAATTTTATCAGCTGGATCAATTGGATCTCCCCATATATTACAAGTTTCAGGAATTGGTGAAAGTGAGAAACTTAAAAATCTTGGTATAGATATTATTCATGAGTTAAATGGTGTTGGAAAAAATCTACAAGATCATTTAATGTTTAGACCAGTTTATAAAGTTAAAAATTTAAAATCACTTAATAGAAAAGTTGAGAGCTTATTTGGAAGATTTTTAATGGGACTTGAATATCTTGTTAATCAAAGTGGACCAGTAACAATGGGTGCTAGCCAAGTATGTGGTTTTGTTAAAAGTGATCATTCTAGAGCTACTCCTAATCTGCAGTTTCATGTTTCGCCTGTTAGCACAGACATATTAGGTGTTACACCAATGCATAATTTTGAAGGCATTACTCCTACAGTCGCAAATGTAAGACCAACAAGTAGAGGTGAAATAAATATTGTTAGCAAAGACAGTAGAATTTATCCTAAAATTAAAATGAATTATTTATCTACTGATGATGATAGAAAGGTTGCAGCTCAAGGACTAAAAATAGTTAGAAAAATAATGTTAGAAACAGAAACTTTCAAACAATATGATCCTGAAGAATATAGACCAGGTGTACATATAACTGATGATGAAGAATTAGTTAAAGCAGGTTCTGATTTTACTCAAACAATTTTTCATCCAGTTGGAACTTGTAAAATGGGCAATGATGATATGGCTGTGGTTGATAATTCCTTAAAAGTAAGAGGAATTAAAAACTTAAGAGTAATAGATGCATCAATCATGCCTAACATTACATCAGGAAATACAAATGCTCCCACAATTATGATTGCGGAAAAAGGTGCAGACATGATACTACAGCAATAATGTTTGCAGAATTTTTTTCACCAGAACAAATCGCAATTTTAACTCAAATTATTTTTATTGATTTAGTTTTAGCAGGAGATAACGCAATAATCATTGGAATGGTTGCCTCTAAGTTTCCATTAGAGCAAAGAAAAAAAATTATATTTTGGGGAATAGGTGGAGCTGTAGTTCTCCGAATAATACTAACTTTACTTACTGCATATCTTTTACAAATTACAGGCTTGAGACTAATCGGTGGATTATTGCTTCTTTATATAGTCTATAAACTTTATGTAGATGTAATTAAAGGTTCTGAAATTGAAGAAAATATAAAAGTTGATAACTCTAGTTTATTTAAGGCGATTTGGACTGTTTTGTTAGCTGATTTTACAATGAGCTTAGACAATGTACTTGGAGTCGCTGGAGCAGCAGGTGAACATTATGTATTACTTATTTTTGGATTAATTTTATCTATTATTTTAATGGCGACGGCAGCAACTTTGATTTCTGGATGGATAAAAAAATACAAATGGATTGCATGGGTTGGATTATTAGCAATATTCATTGTTGCTATTGAATTGATTTACACAGATATTAAAATATTATTTTTATAATGTATTTAAAAAGTTATAACCTTAAGAACAAAACAGCTTTAGTTACTGGTGCAGGTAAAGGACTAGGAAGAGCTTGCGCCATTGCTCTTGCAGAAGCTGGTGCAAATTTAGTAATTATTAGCAGAACACAAAAAGACTTGAATGAAGTTTCAAAAAAAGTAAAGAAACTTAGAAGTAAATGTAAGTCTTATGTCTGTGACATTACAAATTACAATGAAATAAAAGAAATAATTAACAAACAACCAAAGATAGATATTTTAATAAATAACGCTGGCAACAATATTCCAGAGCATTTTACAAAAGTTAAAACAAAAAATATGGAATATCTGGTTAAAATAAACACTATAGCTACATTTAACCTTGCTCAGCTCTGTGCTCTTAAAATGATTAAATCAAAAAATCGAAAAAAGATTGGAGGCGCTATTGTTAACATGTCTTCACAAATGGGTCATGTGGGAGGACCTATCAGAAGTGTTTATAATATGAACAAATGGGGATTAGAAGGACTTACAAAAGGAATGTCTTTAGATTTAGCAAAATATAATATTAGAGTAAACACAGTGTGTCCTACATTTGTAGTCACACCTATGACTAAAAATTTTTTAAAAAATAAAAAATTTAAAAGAGAAACACTCAATAATATTCCTCTTGGTAGATTTGCAGAACTTTCTGAAATATCTTCAGCGGTTGTTTTTCTTGCATCCGATGCTGCATCTATGATTACAGGAACTTCATTATTGGTTGATGGTGGATGGACTGCAAAATAATTTCTAGATTATTATTCTTAATAATCCTTTTTTTTACAACACAATTAAATGCAATTGAATTTAAAGGTAAATTTTTACAAGGTCACTATATTATTGGAATTACTGATCCAGCTGCAAAAATCATAGTAGGCAAAAAAGAAGTTAGAGTTTCAAAAGATGGTTTCTTTGTATTTGGAATAGACCGAGATAGAAAATTTGATATCAATATTACTAAAGTTATTAACGAGAAAAAAGAGGTAATAACAAAAAAAGTTTTAAAAAGGAGATACAATATTCAAAGAATTGATGGTTTAGAGGAAAGTAAAGTTACTCCACCTGAGTCTGTTTATAAAAGAATTAAGGAAGAAAATAATAAGATTGGGGAAGCTAGAGCGATTAATTCCAACTTACCTTTTTTCAAAAATCAATTTATTATGCCGGTAGAAGGTATAATTAGTGGAG
>CABYPE010000007.1 GCA_902520685.1 uncultured Pelagibacteraceae bacterium
AACAGATTTTAAGTTTTATTCCAAAAGATCATCAAACTTTATTATTTTCAGCAACTTTACCTAATAACATTTTAAAAATTTCTCAAAAATACCTAAATAATCCTGAAAGAATTTCTGTTGGGTCATCATCAGCCCCTATTGAAAAAATTAAACAAGAAACTTTAAAAATTACTCAAGATAAAAAATACCATGAACTTATTAATCAATTAATTGAAAGATCAGGATCTATTCTAGTTTTTATTAAAACAAAACATTCCGCAGATAAAATATCTAAAAGATTAAAATACGATGGTCATAAAGCAGATGCTATTCATGGAAACTTGCGACAAAGTAAAAGAGATAGGGTCATCAATGGATTTAGAAATGGTCATAGTAGAATATTAATTGCAACTGATGTAGCTGCACGTGGATTAGATATTCCATTAATAAAACATGTAATTAATTATGATCTTCCACAAGTGCCCGAAGATTATATTCATAGAATAGGAAGAACAGGCAGAGCAGGTAAAGATGGTTCTGCTTTAACTTTTTTAACTCCGGGTGATCGATCAATGTGGAATTCAATTAGTAAATTAATTGATCCAAAATATAAACTTTCACATCAACAAAATGAGAAAAAAATTAAAGAAAAAAGAGAAGAAAAAAATTCTTTTAAAAAGACAAAAAAGTTTAAAAATAACAAAAGAAAAGATTTTAGAGATAAAAAAAAATTCTTTAAAAAAAAAGATAATCAAAAATCAAAATTCAAAGGTAAAAATAAATTTTCCATCAATAATAAAGATAATAATAGAAGCTTTAAGAATAAAAAAAAATCATTTGGTTTTACAAATAATCCTAAATATTTTGATAGAAAATCTGATGAAATTACCAAAGAAGATAGCAAAAAACCATCATTTAAGTTTAAGAAAAAATTTAAGAATAGAAAAAGACCTAAAAACTTTAAATTTAAAAGATTTAAAAAAAATTAATTTTACTTACAATCTATTATCTTATAACTAAGTATTAAATTAAAAAAACATAGTATTATTAACAAATGCAAGTAGTTAAAACCAAAATTAAAGATTTATTGATTATAAAAAAAGAAACATTTAAAGATGAAAGAGGCTTTTTAAGAGAGTTATATAAAGAAAAAATTATATCAAAAAAATTTATATTTGAGATTATCTCTAAATCAAAAAAAGATGTTTTAAGAGGATTACATTTACAACAAAAAAAACCCCAAGGTAAATATGTGACAGTTTTAAACGGTAAAGCTTTTGATGTAGCTGTAGATCTGAGAAAAAATTCAAAAACTTTTGGACAGCATTTTTCGATTATTTTATCAGGAAATCAAAATGTTTCATTTTATATTCCACCAGGTTTTGCACACGGTTTTTGTGCATTAGAAAATAATACAATTGTTCATTACAAATGTACAAACTATAGAGACGCTAAATCAGAACTTGGTATTTTGTGGAATGATCCAAAATTGAATATAAATTGGCCAATAAAAAAACCAATTATATCAAAAAAGGATAAAAATAACCTTAGTTTTAAAGAATACATTAATCAAAAATAAGTTTGGTAGCGGGAAGTGGGATCGAACCACTGACCTCGGGCTTATGAGTCCCGCGCTCTAACCAACTGAGCTACCCCGCCAAGTTTATTGAACGGTTTATACTACTTTTAAAAAATGATTCAAATAAGTTAATATTACAAAAATTGGATTATTAATGATGTATTTATTAAAGTTTTAGAATATTAGAACACCAAATAAAAGCATACCAAGTGATGTTACTGCTGTAAATAATAATTTTTTTTGACTTTCTTTTTTTTGATCCCGTTTAACTCTATTAAGTAAAATATTTATATCTGTTGATTTCTTGTTGTCGAGATTTTCATCCTTTGCAGTATATCTTTTGACAATTTTATCTCTAATCGATGAGAAATTATTTTTCATAAAACCTATTTAATCACCAATATTGAAAATTGACAAATCATTTAAATTGAAAAGTAAATTCCTGCTGTTCCAAGAATTAAAAGAAAAAAAATTATAACAAAAAGGTTCTTTAAATTTTCTTTATCCTGGATAGCTTTGGCTCTTGCTTTAAGAATATTAATATCAACTTTTTGAGGCTTAATTTCTTCATCTTTTAAAGGCTTATCTGCTATTTCTTCAAGGTTTGGGGTCTCCTGAAAATTAACTTCCGCTTCAAAGCCTTTATCGTTCATAGATCTATTAGATCACAATTACAATATTTCTCAAAAGTTCTTAAGTTCAATCTGGGTCACTATTTGATTGACACCTGTTCATTTTGGGTTTCAAATCCTATTTATACAATTATGAATTTACAACAAATAGATTTTTCAAAAGTTCTAAACGATGAGCAAGTTTATGATCATATGATGGCCAACTATGATCTGCTAGGAAAAGATTGGATTAATCACCAATGGAGATGGATGAATGCAGTCTATCAAGCTTTCAATGATCACTATAAATATATGATTATCATTTCACTTGTCGAGAAAACTTTACAGTTTTATGATCAAATGAATATTAAATTATCGTATGAGCAATATTATTCAAAAAATTTTCTCCAAATTGATAAATTTAGTATCTCAGAGTTATGTGAAAAACTTCAATTACCAAAAGAAACTGTAAGAAGAAAAGTTTTAGAACTTGAAAAATTAGGAGTTTTAAAAAGACAAAAAAAACAAATCATCATTGATCGAAGATCATTTAGTTTTATTAAGCCTGAAAACCAAATGAAATATACAGCTGGTTATATTTTGAAAATCTCAGAAATACTTGCTAAAGAAAAACTTTATTCCAAAAAACTTGAAGTAAAAACGATTGAAAATGCGTTAAAGAAAAATTTCTCTATTTGTTGGAGATGGTTTTATAGGATGCAAATTCCAATGATTATTGGATATCATGATATGTTTGAGGACTTAACAACATTTCACGTTTGGGGAACAGTTTGTATGAATCAGGCTTTTAATTTTAAAACAGCCTTAAATAAAAAGAACGGCTCCAATCAAACACATGACTATATGGATTTTCAGAAAGAACTATTTAGTGATTATAATACATTTAACGAAGAGTTAATAAGAGGTGATAAAGCTAGAAGTAACGGTGTTAGTGCAATGTCTGTTTCTGATATGACTGGAATCCCTCGAGCAACAGTAATTAGAAAATGTAAGTTTTTAATAAAAAATGATTTTTTAAGATTAAATGAAAAAAAACAATATATTTTAACAGGTTTTAATGTTCGAAGAGTTTTGCCATATCAAAAATTAATTTTCAAAAATAAAGCTAAATTCATTAGAAAAGTTCTTAATCTATTGACAATTTCATAAAATTCTTTTTTTTTCAAAAATTTTAAATATATTAATTATAAATTATTTATTTCATTAGGAGAGGGATGGAAGTAGCAACAAAAATAGCACCTATCATACTCGCATTAATAATGTTGGGTTTGGGTTTAGGTTTAAAAATTGAGGATTTTACAAGAGTATTAAAAGCTCCAAAAGATTTTTTAGTAGGTTTTTTTTCTCAATTAATTATTCTTCCATTAGTTGCTTACTTATTAATTATAATTTTAAAAACACCGCCTGAAATTGCTATTGGGGTTATGATCATTGCTGCTGCACCGGGTGGGGTTACATCAAATATTTTAACTAAATTTGCTAAAGGAGATGTCGCTTTATCTATTACTTTAACAGCTATAATAAGTTTAATTTCTATTATTACAGTTCCTTTTATAATTTTCACATCTGCTGATTTATTTGGAATTACTAATATTTCTCAAAATATTTCAATGACTGGTATAGCGCTAAAAATGTTTTTAGTTGTAACGGTTCCAGTTATCTTGGGAATGATTATAAGAAAATTTGCTGAAAATTTTGTAAATACAAAAATTCAGATGTTTGAAAAACTCAATATAGTATTATTTGTCATTATTTTTATAGTTGCATTTTATGAGGAAAGAGAAAGTTTTATAGACTTTCTAATGCAAGCAGGTTTAATTGTTTTTATTCTAAATATAACAATGATGTTTGTGGCTTATTACCTTGCAAAATCTTTTGCTTCAGGAATTAAACAAATGAAATGTATTGCTTTAGAATGCGGATTACAAAATGGTACTTTGGCAATATTTGTTTCTACACAAATATTTGGCACAGATATAATTTATATAACTCCAACAGCCGCATATGCTTTAATTATGTATATCACAGGTTTGATATTTGTTTATCTTTTGAAAGATAAAGTTTAATTATTTTTAAAATTTGTTTGTTTTAAGGGTTTACTGATTAATTCTATCGAATATTTCTTTTTTTCTACCTCAATGAATAAGTCTTTATTTTGAAGTTCTTTATTAGAGAAATCATTATTTATATATCCAAATACTAAATTCTTTTTAAAATTAAATGAATAGTTTCCAGATGTTGATCTTCCTATAATTTTTTCACCATCATAAATTGGTTCATCGTGGAGTAATAATGGTTTTCCTGGTTCACTTTCTTTCAAAGTGAACATTGAAAATCTAGTTTTAACTTTGTCTTGTTTAATTTTTTCTAGAGCTTGTTTACCTATAAAATCTACATCTTTTTTATTGCTAATAGTAAAAGCTAAACCTGCTTGATACTGGTTTTCTTCAGGAGAAATATCATGTCCCCAATGTAAAAATCCACTTTCCATTCGCATAATATCCATTGCATGCATTCCACAATTAGAAAGATTAAAATCTTTACCTTTTTCTATAAGTAATTCATATATTTTTTTTGCATCTTTAAGATCTACATATAGCTCGTAGCCTAATTCACCTACGTAAGATAATCTTTGGGCCCAAATCTTTATCCCCTCAATTGTAATATGTTTTGCTGTACCAAATTTGAAATCTTCATTATCAAAATTATCTTTACTTAAAGTTTTGACTAAATCTCTACTTTTTGGACCAAATAAACCAAAAACACATAAATCATCTGTAACATCTTTTAATTCAACATTTTTAGAGAGATGTTTTTTAATATGAAATTTATCTCTTTCTCTTGTAGCTGCAGAACTTATTATTCTAAAATGATCTTTATCAACACATACTACTGTTAAATCTGCCTCTATTCCACCATCAGAGTTTAACATATGCGTATAAACACATTTACCAGGCTCATTTTTGATGTTTGCAGTGCAAATTTTCTGAAGTTCTTGATGTGCTTTATCTGATTTTATTTCAAACTTAGAAAAAGGAGTTAAATCAAACAAACCAACATACTTAATTGTATTGTTAGTTTCGTACTCTGCTGAGGGATACCAACTTTGATAATTGTAACTATATTGATATTCAGATTTTTCACCATCAAGTGCAAACCACATAGGTCTTTCATATCCTCCTGAAACTCCAAAGCATGCTCCAAAGCTTTTAAGATTATCATGATGAGGTAAAGTTTTAATATTTCTTGAGGTTTTGTGTTGTTTAAATGGCCAATGCATTCCATATAAATCTCCTAATGACTCTGTAATTCTTTTTTTTATGAAACCTAATTCTGAGTGAAATTTTTGAAATCTTTTAATATCATAATTAAAAATATCCTCATTGATATGGCCAGTCATCAACCATTCAGCTGTAACTTTACCAACTCCTCCTCCACTTCCAATTCCAATACTATTTAATCCACAACATACAAAAAAGTTTTTAATTTCAGATACTTCACCTAACAGTGTATTTGTATCTGGGGTAAAAGACTCAGGACCAGAAAAAAATTTTCTTATGCCTACTTTTTCTAAGACAGGAAATCTTTTAATAGCAGATGTTAAGTAAGGTTCAAAGTGTTCAAAATTTTCCTGAAATTCACCAAAAGAAAAATTTTCTGGAACTACATTTGTTTTATTCCAAGCTGGAATAGAATTGCCTTCAAAAATTCCAACTAATAATTTACCTGCATCTTCTTTGAAATAAGTACGATTATCAAAATCTCTAATCGTTGGTAATGTTTTGGATAAATTTTCAATTGGCTCTGTAATAATATAAAAATGTTCTGCAGGATAAAGTGGAATGCTAACCCCTGCTTTTTCACCTATTTGTCTTGACCACATTCCTGATGCTAAAACGATATATTCACATTCAATTTTTTGTCCATTAACTTTTACTCCTGAAATTTTTCCATTTTCCGTTAATATTTCTTCAACAGGAGATTTTTCAAAAATTTGGGCACCCTCTTGTCTTGCAGCTTTAGCCAATAAATGAGTAACACCTGAAGGATCAGCAGCTCCATCACCTGGCATTAAGATACCACCAATCACTTCATCCGTATTGATAATTGGATAATCTTTTTTGATTTGGTTTTTATCTAAAATTCTTACATCAACATCATACAATTGCGCAGTTGTTGCTTGTCTTTTAAGTTCTTGCCATCGTCCCTTATTCTGTGCGATTGAAAGAGCACCATTTAATCTAAGCCCTGCAGAATGATCTACTTTCTTTTCAAGTTCCTTATATAAATCTAAGGAGTATTTTCTAATTTTAGTTATTGCTGCTGATGGTCCTAATTGGCTTACAAGACCTGCTGCATGCCATGTCGTCCCTGATGTTAATTGATCTCTTTCTAAAAGAATTGTGTCTTTCCAGCCAAATTTTACTAAATGGTAAGCAACTGAACATCCCACAACACCACCACCAATTACAACTACTTTAGTTGATTTTGGAATTTCTTTATTCATTTCGATGTTATAATAAAGAATATTATAAAATGAAAACAAAAATATTAGTAACTGGTTCTTCAGGGTTTATAGGTTTCAGCTTGTCAAAAAAACTTCTTGATGACGGAAAAAAAGTCCATGGATATGACTCTATGAATAGTTACTATGATGTAAAATTAAAAAAAGCTCGCTATAATATACTAAAAAAATATAAAAATTTTTCTTTTACCAAAGGTGATTTAGAAAATAAAAAATTATTAGAAAAAACATTTAAATCATTTAAACCTAAGATAATTATTCATTTAGCTGCACAAGCAGGCGTCAGATATAGTATTGAAAATCCAGATATCTATTTGAATTCAAACATAATTGGAACGTTTAATGTAATCAAATTTGCTAATAAAGTTAAGGTTAAGCATCTTATAATTGGATCGAGTTCCTCAGTTTATGGATCAAATAAAAAAATTCCTTTTCAGGAAATAGATAAAACCGATCATCAAATAAGTTTTTATGCAGCAACAAAAAAATCAACCGAAAATTTGGCCCACTCTTATTCAAGTTTATGGAAATTACCAATTACTATACTTAGGTTTTTTACTGTCTATGGACCATATGGAAGACC
The DNA here is from genome assembly GCA_902520685.1 of uncultured Pelagibacteraceae bacterium. Lineage (GTDB taxonomy): Bacteria > Pseudomonadota > Alphaproteobacteria > Pelagibacterales > Pelagibacteraceae > Pelagibacter. The sequence goes on from CABYPE010000007.1 coordinate 7,299, forward strand.
AGATATGGCTTATTTTAAATTTACAAAAAGTATTTTAGCTGGAAAAAAAATAAGTATTTTTAACAAGGGCAAGATGTATAGAGATTATACTTATATTGATGATATTGTCAGTGGTATTTCAAAATTATTAAATAAAGTTCCTTCAATTAAACAAAAAAAGAAAATCAAAAATGATAGTTTGTCTCCTGTGGCTCCTTTTAGAATTTTAAATATTGGAAATACAAAAAAAATATTTTTATTAGATTTTATTAATTCTCTTGAAAAAGAACTTGGAAAAAAAATAAAAAGAAGATTTATGCCAATGCAAAAAGGTGATGTTCATTCCACTCTATCAGACAGTTCTCTTTTAATGAGAATTACGGGCTATAATCCTAAAACTAACTATAAAACAGGTATAAAGAAATTTGTTAGTTGGTACCTAAATTATTATAAATAAATTAAATATTTAATTTATCTTTAATATTATAGAACAAAACAGCTAATCTAAAATAAAATATTCTTAATTTTGGGAAAATAAATCTTTTGGGCAAACCTTTATAAATCTTTGATATATTTAAATCTTTACTGTTAGATGAAAAAACTAATTCTGATAACTGTTTACCAGTCCACGGAGCTGAACTTACACCAACTCCATGATATCCAAAACCATAATATATTTCTTCATTTTCTATTTTACCAATTGAAGGGGTTAATTTTTGAGACATAGCAATTAAGCCTCTCCAATTATAGTCTATAGAAATACTTGACCAGTCTGGAAAAATATTTTTTAAAAATTTTTCCATTATTTTTGACCTATTTAAATTTGACTTATCACTTCCAATAAAATCTCCTCTTGTACCAAATAAAATCCGATTATCAGGTAACTTTCTATAATAATATAAAAGGTTCTTTGTGTTTGCTATTGGTGAAAATGTTTTAAAATTATGAGAGTCAATTTCAGTTTTTGTTAATTTTCTTGTAACGATTATATTAGATATTACTGGTAAGATTCTAGAATTCATCTGAGGAACTAATCCTTCTTGATAAAATCCATTGGTTGCTACTACAATTTTTTTCGTTTTAACCAAACCCTCTTTGGTTCTAAGTATGTAAGAAGCATCAATTTTATCAATTTCATTTACCAACGTATGTTCATATATCTTCAATTTTTTGGATATAGCATACCTAGCAATTCCATTTACAAATTTTAAAGGATTGATTGCAAAACCTGGTTTATATGAAAGAGCTCCAAATTGTTCTGTCCCACTATGACCAATTTTATCAAACTCTTCTTTAGAATAAATTTCAGTTTCTATACCAAATTCACTTTTGTAGACCTTTGCTTGTTCCCTAATTTGTTTAAATTTGTTTGGATGATGAGCAAGGATAAAATTAGAGTCTCCTGTTACATCACAGTTGATATTGTAATTTGAGATTATATCTTTTGTAAAATTTGATCCTTCTACTGCATTTTTAAAAAATTTTTTAGTTTCTTCTTTTCCATAAATTTTTTGTAATTTCTTAAAAGATGTTTTTATTGGTGGAAATGAGCAAAATCCTCCATTTCGAGATGAGGCACCCCAACCTATTTTGCCTGCTTCAAGTAAAATTACATCAAGATTATAATTTTCAATAAGATTAATTGCACATAGTAAACCTGTATAGCCCCCACCTATAATAACAACTTCAGAACTAACATCCTTCGTTAATTTGTGTAAATTAAAATTTTCTTTTGTGGTTTCTTCCCAATAACTATCTACAGGTTTTTTAAAATTATAAATATCTGAGTGATAGATATTTTGCATATTTATTAGAGTATTGATAAGGGCTCTATAAACTCATGACCAAATACATCAGCAACAGCTTTATAAGTCACATGACCTTTATGAACATTTAGTCCTGCTAAAAAATTCTTATCATCAAGTAAAGCTTTTTGATAACCTTTATTTGCTAGTTTAACTAAATAAGGAAGAGTTGCTTGATTTAATGCAAAGGTAGAAGTTCTAGGAACACCACCTGGCATGTTGGCTACACAATAATGAACTACATCATCAACAATATAAGTTGGATTTCCATGAGTTGTTGGTTTACTTGTTTCAACACATCCTCCCTGATCAATTGCAACATCAACAATAACTGAGCCTCTTTTCATTAATTTTAACATATCTTTAGTGATTAATTTTGGTGCTTCTGCACCAGGAATTAAAACTCCACCTACCACTAAATCTGCATCAGCAATTAATTTGTTTAGATCTATTTTATCGCTTTGTTCTGGAATAATTTTATCACCAAACATTTCTACAAGCTGTTTTAATCTTGCATCAGATTTATCTATGATATGAACCTTTGCTTGCATTCCTGTCGCAATTATTGCAGCGTTTTCTCCTACAACACCGCCTCCAAGAATTAATACATTAGCTGGTTCACCTCCAGGCGCTCCTCCTAACAGTACTCCTCTGCCTTTTTGATTTTTTTCTAAGCAATGTGCTCCTGCTTGTACTGACATTCTTCCTGCAACAGCACTCATTGGCGCAAGTAATGGTAATCTTCCATTATCATCAGTAACTGTTTCATAGGCAATGTTGATGCTTTTTGATTTTATTAACCCTTCAGTTAATTCTTTTGCTGCTGCTAAATGTAAATAAGTATATACAATTTGGTTTTCTTTTATCATATCTACTTCAACTTTTTGTGGCTCTTTTACTTTAACAATGATTTCAGCATCGTTAAAAATATCAGCTGCAGTGTTCACAATTTTAGCTCCAGCATTTAGATATTGATCATTTTCAAAACCCGCTTCAAATCCACCATTGTTTTCAACTAAAACTTTATGACCTTCTGAAACTAAAGTTTTTACACTTTCAGGTGTTAATCCAATTCTGTTCTCTTGAGGTTTTATCTCTTTTGGTACTCCGATAATCATAGTTATCTCTGTAATTTATAAACTGATAATTTGTTTACTAATTAGTTTTTTTGATTTTTTTGGTAATTAGTAATACCTGTTCTTAATTTATCAATAATTTCATCAATATGTTTTTCTTCACATATAAATTGTGGAGCAATGATTAAACAATCACCAGTTGCTTTAAAATTAACACCAGCTTCATAACATGATTTGAAACATTCATAACCAGCTTTACCTGGTTTTGTATTCAACTTCATATCAATTCCTCCCATCATTCCATATCCTCTTATATTATCTACAGCTTCTAAATCTTGAAGAGAGAATAAACCTTTTTGAAAATATGGTGCTAAATTTTTTGCTCTATTAAAAATATCATCTTTTTCAAAAATATCTTGAACTGCTAATGCTGCTGCAACAGCGACTGGAATTCCTGAGTAAGTATAGCCATGAAACAATTCAACAGCTCCTGTTGGTGAAGCATCCATTACTGCATCATAAATACTATCATTACATGCTACAACGCCCATTGGAACAACTCCATTAGTTGTGGCTTTTGCCATTGTCATAATGTCGGGTGTTACACCAAACTCATGTGCACCAAACTTAGATCCCGTTCTACCCCATCCTGTAATTACTTCATCAAAAATTAAAAGTATTCCATGCTTGTCACAGATTTCTCTTAGTTTTTGTAAATACCCTTTTGGTGGAACTAATGTTCCTGTTGATCCTGCTATTGGTTCAACAATACAAGCGGCAATATTTTCACCACCAAAGTTTTGACAAATAGTTTCTAAATCATTTGCTAAATAATCTCCTGTTTCAGGCTGGCCACTTACAAATTTGTGTTCTGGCAAATGAGTGTGTCTAATATGTTGAACACCTGGCATTAAAATACTTGCAAATGTTTTTACATTATTAACCATTCCACCAACTGAAACACAGCCTATGTTCATTCCATGATAGCCACGTTCCCTTCCTACAAACCTAAATCTTTGCGCATCTCCTTTTGCTCTATGATATGCAACGGCGATTTTAATAGCCGTCTCAACTGCAGTGGATCCGCAAATTGTAAAAAACATTTTATTTAAATCACCTGGTGTATGTTTTGCTATTTTTGAGGCAAGTTCGAAAGATCCTCCAAAACCTTGTTGAAAAGGTTGAGCATAATCTAAAGTATCTAATTGTTTCGTTACAGCTTCTGTAATCTCTTTTCTTCCATGACCTAAAGGGTTACAAAATAATCCAGAGCTTGCATCAATTTGAGTTTTTCCATGATGGGTTTTTAAATAAACTCCCTTAGCTTCAGTAATTAATCTTGGATTTGCTTTAAAATCTTTATTTGATGTAAAAGGCATCCAATGTTCATTTAAAGAATTCGGGACTGAAATTCTATTTTCTGAGCTCATAAGTATTTTTTTTGTAGTTAAAATTATAATTCAAATTCTCTTTAGACTAAAATAAATACATTAACTACAACATTATTGACACAACTTCAGATTGAATAAACTATTTTTTTTGTTTTACTTAGGTCGAAAATTCAAATTAAATAAGCCTAATTTATATAAATCAACAAGAGGATAAATAATGAAAAAAATATTAAGCTTTATTCTTGGAAGTATATTTGCACTTAACTTAAGTATTTCAGTAGCAAATTCTGCTGCCAATGAAGTTAGAGTTGCATACTTTCTAGAATGGCCAAGTCCAAATCTAGAAGAAATGATAAAAAAAGGTTATTCAAAAGCTATGGGAGTTCCAGTTAAATGGACAACTTTTTCTAATGGTGGAGCGATGACTGATGCAATGTTAGCTGGTGATATTGATATTTCTTACTCACAAGGATTAGTACCTTTTATCAATGCCGTAAAATCTAAAGCACCAATTAAATTAGTTGATGTTGCTATGGAATACGGAATGGGAGGAACAACTTGTGTTACTTCTAATGCTTCTGGAATTACAAAAGCGAATGGTTCTGAATTAGAAGGCAAAAAGGTAGCTGTTCCCCTTGGAACAATGGCTGAATACGTTTTTGATGAAAGTATGAAAGTAATTGGAGCTGACAGAGATAAAATGGATATCATTCAAATGGATCCACCAGAAGGTGCGGCTGCTTTGGTAAGTGGTGATGTTGTTATGGCATGTTTGTTTGGTGGTAATTCAATTAAAGCAGCAACAGCAGTTGGAACTCGATTATTAACAGTTCAAGAAGCTAGAGATGCGGGAATACTTGGTATAGATATTACTTCAGTAACTACAAAGTTTATGAAGGAAAACCCAGGAATGCTTAGAACTTTCGTAGAAGTTACTCATGAAGCAAATGCAAGATATCATGCGGGTAAACATGATGTGAATGCATTATCTAAAGCTTCTGAGATGAAAGTTGCCGACTTGAAAGAAACTTTATCTGGAATGAAATTCTTAACTCCAGAAGAGACTAAAGTATCTATGGAAAGTGGAAACTTACATAAATTTTTAGAAGGTATGGGCACTCCAAAAGGAAATGTCGATACAAGTTTCTTACCTCTATAGTTTTATAGGTAGTTAAAATTTAAATAGGCGCCAATTTAATAAATTGGTGCCTATTTTTTTAAAAAAATATCTAATATAAAATTTTATGAGTGATCTTGTTTCACAAAATCTAAATATGATTTTTAAGACTCCTAAAGGGGAAACAGTTCATGCATTAAAAGATTTAAATTTCACTCTTAAAAAAGGAGAGCTATTAACAGTTCTCGGACCATCAGGTTGTGGTAAAACAACTTTATTAAACATTACAGCAGGATTTATTAGACCAACTTCTGGCAGTATCACTCTAAATAATAATGAAATTGACGGTCCAGGTGTTGAAAGAGGAATGGTTTTTCAACAAGGAGCTTTATTTGAATGGTTGACAGTGGCCGAAAATGTCAATTTTGGATTAAGAATGAAAAAAAAAGATCCAACAGAAACTCAAAGAAAAGTTGATGAATGGTTAGAAATTGTTGGACTAAAAGGTTTTGGAAATACTCCAACTTATCAATTGTCAGGAGGAATGCAGCAAAGAGTTGCTCTTGCAAGATGTCTTATAAATGATCCTGATTTAATTCTGATGGATGAGCCATTGGGAGCTCTTGATGCGTTAACAAGAGAAAAAATGCAGTCTTTAGTTTTAAAAATTTGGAAAGAAACTGGAAAAACAATTATTCTAATTACTCACTCTGTTGAAGAAGCATTACTACTTGGTGAAAGATTATATGTTATGGCCCCTCGACCAGGTCGAATTCATAAAGAATATAATCTACCATTTGCTTCAATGGGGCTTAAAGAGGATTTGAGAGAAATCAAAAAAAATAAAGATTTTTCTGTTAAACGAGATGAAATATTAGAAATGATATGGAATATGGAAGAAGAAATTATGGGGAAAGAAATTTAGATGCTTACACAAATAGTAACTTTTATAATATTCTTTGCTGTTATAGGCTGTATTCTTTATGGAAGACGATTAATAAGAACTGAAAAAGTTGATGCTGTTTTTGGAAACCCTGAAAGAGCATTAGGTGGAACTCACTGGATTATTGTTGGAAGTAGTTTTCTTATTTTTATTTGGCTTTATTATTCGTGGGATATTGCAAAAGGGTTTTATCCAAAATCTGCAAACGAACTCTGTCAAGTAGCTAAGGTTAACGACTCATTACTAGGATTAAAATACCAATTTCCTATTGAGGAAAGAGAATTAAAAAGCACTAATCAAATTAAGCAGGAAAACAAAAACCTTCAAATAATTCTTTTGGAGGTACAAAATTCTCAAGAACTTAATGATGAACAAAAAACAATTCTGATTAATTTCATAAGTGAGACAAACCAATTAATTCCATTATTAACTAACGAAGATTTGCTTGAAACTGAAACTAAACAAAGAATAGATAATATAACTGGTAAAATTAACCTTTTAACTGAAAATTTTCAAAAACCAGACTACCCATTAGAAACTGAACAAGAATTGAATGAAAGACTACAAGCTGTAAAAGAGGAAGGTGGTTGGGGTATAACAAAAATAAATGCTGGTTCAGGTTCAATAGAGAATACATTAGAAGTACCTCTAATCCCAGCAACAAATAGAGGTCTAAAATTTCATGCTGCAGCTCAAGAATTAAATTTAATAAGTGAAGAGTTTTTTAAATTACGAAACCATAATTCACAATTTAAAAATAAAATAAAAGAAATTAAAGATAATATTAAAACTTATAGAAAAAGCCTGGATGATAGTGAAGAAATAGCCTCAACATATGCTAAAAATGTTGTCAAAATTGCAAGAAGAATAGAATTTGCAAGTATATACCCACCAAACACTTTAGACAAAATGCAAAACGCTATTATTAAATTTGATAATGCACAACTACAAGCTCAAGGTGGGTTAAGATTCATTGATATCTTTTTATTCCCTGCCGGAACAATTGTTGCTAGTGGAGCAAATTGCTCAGAACAAGGTTCTGGAAGATGGCTTCCAAAACCATCTGATACATTTAACAAATTTATCTTGATGTCAAAACCAAGTGTTGGGTATAAAGATGTTCCTCTTCTATGGATAAAAATGTTTGATATAAGCAACGTTGTTGGTTTTATCTTGCCTGATTTTATTGCAGATATTTTACCAGGCGAATATCCAATTCATAATAAAGATGGAATAGTTAAACAAAACTTTAAAGGTAGAGTTCTTAAAATTGTAACTGGTGATTTTAATTTATTAAAGGTGCCGGTTCCTTATGGACATATCTGGGACTCATTTATGAGAGTTTTCTTAGGATTAGTATTTGGAATACTTATAGGTGTTCCATTAGGATTGTTTATGGGGTTAAATAGATTTGCAAAAGGTTTTTTTGATCCCTTAATAGAACTCTATAGACCAGTACCTCCTTTAGCTTGGGCACCATTAATTATTTCTGTATTGGGAATTGATAATACAGGAAAAGTTTTTCTTTTATTTATGGTTTCATTATCAATTATGATTATCTCTGCTAGAGCTGGAGCATCTGGTACTCAACTATCAAAAATCCATGCGGCTCATTCACTTGGTGCATCAAAGAAACAAATTTTAAGATATGTAATATTTCCCAACTCTCTTCCTGAAATATTAACAGGTATCAGAGTTGCTGTGGGAATGTGCTGGGGTACTTTAGTTGCTGCTGAGTTTTTAGCTGGAACAACTGGTATTGGTTTTGTTGAAAATGTTGCAAAAAAATATTTCCAATATGAAGTAATTTGGATCACTATTTTTATTATGGGAATGCTTGGATTATTATTTGATATAACTTTAAGAAAACTAATAGATAAATATATTCCTTGGCGAGGGAAAGGCTAAATTAATTTTAGAAATTTCCTTATATTTTTTATTTCATTTTCTTTAGAGAACTTTTTTTTAAGTCTATTATACTGATTTTTAGAATAATTTTTTTTAAAGTTAATTCTACTAATTCTGTTAATGATGGTTTTAACAAAATTATTTATCTCACCTGAATTTATTTTTGTAAATAATGGTTTTTTCCAATATTCGTTCCCTCCTTCACCTGTGTATCCAATTACTTGATTTCCAGCTAACACGGCTTCCACAGGAGGCAATCCTAACCCTTCTAAGTATGAGAAAGATAAGAAAATTTTAGATTTTTTAATTGATGAAATAAATTCTTTGTTAGATAAATTATGTAAATTTTTTAGGGTCCATTTTTTAGGTAGATGAGGTTTTAAATATGAAATTACCAAATTGCTATGTTGAGGTAATTTTCTACTCGAATAAGTAATAATATTTCTTTTTGCATTAAAATTGATTTTACCAAAATCTACGTGATATGAAATTTTTAAAATTTTAGATTTCATTTTTGGAAATTTAAGCTTTATACAATTACTAGTATCGCCAGAACTTGAAAGAATAAACTTTGCATTTTCATAGGCTCTTAAAAGTTTTTTTTCATCATTAGTTGAATCAATTACATATCCATTTTGAACAAAGATAGCATAATTAATATTATTTCTTATTAAAAGTTCATCAGCAATATGTGCAAAAATTTCAGGTAAAATTATAAAGTCTCTTTTTTTATCGAAATTAAAATTTTGTTTGATATTTACCTTGTTATCAAACCATTTATATTTAAAATTTTTAGAGTAAGTTATATCTTTAAATTGCCAGCCAGAGTAAATATTTCTTTTAATATTTAACTTTTTATTTATTGAGTCTCTAAATTTTGAAGACTTTTTTTTCTTGATATGAACAACTTCTGAAGAAAAATTTTTTATTTTATTTATTATCTGAGAATAATTATAAATATATTTAGCACCACCAGATGGTTTTTTTTCTGCATGTGTAAAAAAAATAATATTTTTCATCTTAAGAAGCTATCCAATCTTTATAATCCATAATATTATTTTTGATATATTTTGGTAATTTTGCTGTATCAATTTTTTCAAGCTTAGTTTCATCAAATCGATTAACTGAATTCTTTTTAGCTTTATAGTTATATGGAACTATCTTTCTTTTAATATTATCATTAATTTTTTCGAGAGAATTATTTTGAAGTTCATACTCAGCATGATTTTCGTCATTAAGATATTTATTTTCTAACCCTTCAGATGTTTTTAAATTAGAAAAATGCCAGCCCCCATCATTAACAATTTTTACTGAATTTTGTTTATATTGAGAAAATAAAGTATCTATTCTTAAATATGAATATTGTCTATTTTTTATGTTTCTTAAAATATCAATATTTTTAAGATATTTTAATTTGCAAGCTTTTGAACCAAACCAATTTAAATCAGACAAACCTAAATTTAATTTATAATAAAAAATTTTTTGATTGAAAATTACAAATTTTTTTGAATTTAGTCTAAAATCAAATTTTTCTAGATTAGGAATTTCATCATTATCACTATGAATTATATAATCTTCAGATGAAAATTCGTTTAGACTATTTTTAATATAATTTCTTTGGGCTCGTATTCGAAGTATGCTATTAAATCTTTTTTCATGAGCACTTAAACTATCTTTTTTTATTAAATTTTCTGGATCTTTCTCCAATACTAAATGAATTATTTTATCTTTGAATTTAGGGTAATCATTCAAATTAAAATTTATTTTTTTTCTTTTTCCGCTATGAGTAAATAAACTTTCACAAACTATAAATTTGTCTACATAAGGATTTAATATGTTAAACCTTATATCCATCATCATATTTTCTTCAAAAAAAGTTGTTGTATCTATAACTTTCATAAAGATTGAGTATAACAATAAATTGATAAGTATGACATATTGAATCAAAAAAACTTATAAACCTTAAAGAAAAAATATTTCTATTTCTTGTTGATAATATTGTTTATATAATCTTTAAGTTTTGTTCTACCAAAGTATCTATATACTTTATTAGACAAATTCATGTTCGTTAAGGCAGAAGAATATCTCTCGCCAGGACGTTTTTTTTGATATTTTATTTTTGATTTAAACATTTTTGCAACTTCTAGAATTGAAAAGCTTTTTTTATTAGAAATTGAATAATGTCTAGAAAGATTTTTTTTCCAAGCTAAATAGCAAATTTCAATTGTATCGTTAATATGAGTAAATCTTCTAGTTTGTGTACCTGGTAATACAACAGGTAATGGATTTTTTTTTTTAAATGATTCCTCAAATATACCTATCACGGTAGCCATATTTCCTTTAGATATTTGACCAGGTCCATAAACATTATAAAAATAAATCACTTCATATTTAAAATTAAACCATTTTTTTAAGTTTTCTAGATATTCCAAGTTTTTTGCTTTTGTAAATGCATAAGGAGATAAATTTTTATCATGACCTTTATTTCCTAGGGATGCTGATGTTGCAGAATATACTAACTTTATTTTATTTTCTAAACAGAATTTAAAAATAGAATTAGTTCCTATTGTATTAGACTCAATACATTCATTCATTTTTAAAAAACTTTGATAGATTCTAGCAAATTCCCCAAAATGAAATACAGAATGAATATTTTTTGGTTTTTTAATTAATTTCTTAATATTTTTTGTTTCACCAGTTAAATATTTAATCCTTGAGTTCTTTAGGTGTTTTTTTTTAGAACCAGATGAATAATTATCTATACTTATAATGTTATATTTTGATTTTAATAATAAAAATCTTAATAAATTAGATCCAACAAATCCTGCACCACCTGTTACTATAATTGTATTTTTACTCATTTATAATTAATATTAATTTCATTAATATATTTAAATTATTATTATTAAATCATGATATATAGCTATTCATTAAATGAAAATCAAAAAACTTAAACCTTTATTAGTAAAAATTTTTAAAAAAAATGGACTTAGTACTGACCATGCTTTAATTTCAGCTAACGCCTTAATAAATGCAGAATTAGTTGGTGCCTATGGTCATGGTTTATCAAGACTTAAAATGTATTGTGATCGATTAAATAAAAAAGTAATCAATCCTAAGCCTAAAATTAAGATAAAAAAAATTTCTCAATCAATTTCACACATAGATGCTAATGATTGTATTGGATTTGTTGCTGGAGATATTGCTATCAAGACAGCCATCAAAAATGCAAAAAAAACTGGTATTGGGATGGTTGCTGTTAAAAACAGCGGTCACTATGGTCTTTCAGGATATTATGCTGAACAAGCTGTAAAAAAAAATTTGATAGCTATGGTCTATACAAATGCACCACCAGCAGTTGCTCCCTATGGTGCTTTAAAAAGTTTATTTGGTACAAACCCCATATGTTTTGGATGTCCAACAGGATCAAAAATTCCATTTATTTTAGATACTTCAATTTCTATGATTAATAGAGGAAAAATAAGAGTTGCTGCACGTAATAATCAAAAAATTCCTAAGGGTGTAGCATTAGATAAGTTTGGTAAACCAACAACAGATGCAAAAAAAGCCTTAGCAGGTGTTCAATTACCAATATCAGGATTTAGAGGATCTGGTCTTGCTTGGATGGTTGATATTTTAAGTGGTGTGTTAACTGGTGGTAATCATTCTGGTAAAGTAAAAGATCCTTTTGATGATTTTTCAGGACCACAAAATATTGGTCATTTGTTTATCACATTTAAAACAAATTTATTTGTAAAAAATTTTAATAGTAGAGTTAAAAATAACATAAAAACAATTAAAAGATTGCCAAAAATAAAAGGAATAAAAGAAATAATGTATCCTGGTCAAAATAAGTATAAAAGACTCAAAATGAACACAAAAAAAGAAATAGATATTTCTGGTGTTGTTAAAAAAGATTTAGAAATTCTCAAAAATTAATCCTTATGCTTTCAAATAAAGAAATTATTTGTCCAGTAAATTTATTAAATGTGGCCCATAAAAAAAAGGGCGTTAAAGCTGGGATAGTAAATGCTGGCAAACCTTTACCAATGTTATCTGTTCAAGATGCAGTAAATGAAAATTTGATTGAGCCAATTTTTATTGGTGATGAAAAAGAAATATTAAGATGTGCAGAGGATTTAAAATGGAATATTTCAAAATATGAAATTATTCATGAACCAGTTGAAAATAATACTGCAGCTATCGCAGCAAAATTAGCGAGTGAAAAAAAAGTTAAGATAATAGTTAAAGGTCATATTCACACTGATGTGCTTATGAAAGAAGTTTTAAAAAGAGAATATGATTTATTAGGAAAAACTCGATTAAGTCATATTTGGCATATGACGATTGACAAAGAAGATAAGCCCTTAATTATTACTGATGGAGCTTTAAATGTTTTACCAAACTTAAAAACAAAAATGCATATCTTAAAAAATGTTATTAATTTTTCAAATAGAATTGGTATTGAAAGACCCAAAGTAGCTGTTCTTTCAGCGACTGAAGAAGTTTTAGATAGTGTTCCAAGTTCAAAAGATGCTGAAGAATTGACGAAACTTGCTAAAAAAGAAAATTTAAGTGCTGATGTATTTGGCCCTCTAGCTTTTGATAATAGTATTTCAAAAAAATCAGCTGCAATTAAAGGAATTAAAAATGATGTTGCTGGAATGGCAGATGTTTTATTAGTGCCGAGTGTTGAAACAGGAAACGGTTTAGTAAAAATGTTAATTTATTTTTCGGGAGCGTGCGCTGCAGGAGTTGTTGTTGGTGGGAAAGTTCCAGTTGTAATAACAAGTCGCTCAGATGAAGCTCAAGCAAGATTAGCATCTATTGCAGCTGCAGTTGTTGCTTTAGATTGATTTTAAATAAAAATTAACTATTTTTTTAAATTCTTGATTGAATTAAAAGAACTTATACTTTAAATACTTCTCAATAAATCAGGGGAAACAATCAATGGCAATAATATACTTAAAAAAATCACCAAAAACTTCGTCGACAGATGACTCTAAAACTACAGAAATAGTAAAAAATCTTCTAAAAGAAATTGAAACTTCAAAAGAGGAAGCTTGTATTAGCTTAACAAAAAAATTTGATAAATATGATGGTGAGATAGTTGTTTCAAAAGAGAAAATTGAAAAAATTAAAAAAGAATTAGATCAAAAAACAAAAGATGATATTCAATTTTCTCATGAACGAGTAAGAAAATTTGCAGAAGCACAATTAAAAAATTACGGTCAAGATTTTGAAGTTGAATTATCTCCAGGATTATACGCTGGTCAAAAATTAATACCCGTTAACACAGCCGGATGTTATATACCTGGTGGAAGATATGCTCACATTGCATCAGCAGTAATGAGTGTAACAACAGCCAAAGTGGCTGGAGTTAAAAACATCATTGCGTGTAGTCCCCCTAAAGAGGATGTGGGTGCTCATCCTGCGATTATTTATACTGCTGATTTATGTGGTGCAGATGTAATATTAAATTTAGGCGGAGTTCCAGGTATTGCCGCTATGACAAATGGTTTATTCAAAAATCCTCCAGCAGACATTTTAGTAGGGCCAGGAAATCAGTTTGTTGCTGAAGCAAAAAGAATTTTATTTGGAAAAGTTGGTATTGATCTATTTGCAGGCCCAACAGAAATAGCGGTCATCGCAGATGAAAAAGCTGATGCCGAAATGGTTGCTGTTGACTTAGTTGGTCAGGCTGAACATGGATATAACTCTCCTGCATGGTTGTACACTACAAGCAAAAAAATAGCTGAAGCAGTAATGAAAAGAGTTCCTGAACTAATTAATGAATTACCTGAAATACCTAGGACTAGTGCTGAGGCTGCCTGGAGAGATTATGGTGAAGTTATCCTATGTGATACTGATGAAGAAATGGCGACTATAAGCGATGAATATGCGCCTGAACATTTAGAGGTTCAAACACAAAACCTTGAATGGTTTCATAAAAGATTAAAAAATTATGGTTCTTTATTTATAGGAGAGGAGACTACTGTTGCATATGGAGATAAATGCTCTGGTACAAACCACATACTGCCCACAAAAGGTGCGGGAAAGTATACAGGTGGTTTGTTTGTAGGTAAATTTATTAAAACTTTAAGTTTTCAAAGAATGACAAAAGAGTCCACTAAATCAGTTGGTGCAGCTTGTGCAAGAATATCAAGATATGAAGGCATGGAAGCTCATGCAAGAACAGGCGATATTAGACTTAGAAAATATGGATTTTCAAATTAAAAATTAATTTAAAATTTCTTTTCCATCTTCTTTTTTAATTTTATTTTTTTTATTTAAAGTCTCTTTCTTTTTTCTAATATTAATAAGATCTGCAAAATTATGATTTACATCTCTGTGTCCTGCCTCATCATCCCTGATAACTCTTACAACATCTTTTAATGTGGCGTGTAAAGGTAAATTCCAATAGTTTATTGCAATTTCTGGAGCTGGTTGATCAGGTATGGTTCCAGATTCAAGTTCATTTAAATATTCTGTATAACTAATAACTGCTTCCTCTTCAAAATATCCAACTATCCTATGTGCAGTTCTTTGAGAAATTAAATAAATTAGAGCATAAGTAAAAATGAATATAAATTGAGCAATCATTATAATTAATCTTTCGAAAGCAGTTGGTTTTGCGATATGAATGAAAGTCATTAAATGCATTCTTTCATTTTCTGCCTCTTCTAATAATATTTTAATCCAACCCTTGTCATCTTCAATTTTTCTAAGAGATTTTAAATGTATTAACATACCAGCAACCATACCAGGTACTGCAGCGACTGTTTCGAGAACCACAGCTCTATGTCCATACCTTTTTTTAAAAAAAGTGTCAGCTAAAATTCTTAAAAATTTAGTGAAAGACAAGGCAACTTTGTCACTTAAATTTTTTGGTTCGAAATGTTTTTTTAATTTACTCATAATTTTAAAATAGTTACTGATTGAAATTTTAACATGTGCCATAGTTGACACTAAAAAATGTTATTTATCTAAGAAAATAGATGGTCTCATTGATTATATAAATAGTCAAAAGCGACATAAAACCAATTATGAATAAATTAATAAATTTCCAAATTTTATCATTTTGAGCATATTTTGAAAAATAAGTAGACATATAACCTAATAAAAAAAAGAAAATAAAAGATGCAATAGAAGCACCAACTCCAAAATATATTTTTTCTTCTAGTAAAAAGTTTTTTGAAAAATTACCTAAAAAGAAAACAGTATCAGAATATACATGTGCATTTAAATATGTAAAACCAAGTGTCTTAAGTGATATTTCTATTTTGGATGCATCTTTTGCTTCACTATTAAAACTTAAATTTGCTTTAATAGATTTTATTTTTGAAAAAACAAAATAAATTAAAAAAATTATTAATAATATATTTAAGATAAATTCTATGAATAAATTAAAATATTGATGAAAAAAATAAAAAAGGAGAATTCCTATAAATATTAAAATTAAATCCGATAACGAACAAATCAAACAAACTAAAAATACATATTGTTTCTTTAGTCCCTGCTCTATCACGAAAATATTCTGAGCGCCTATCGCTAGAATTAAGCTAAGCCCGGTAAAAAAACCTAATACCAGGTATTCCATCTAAAATTAGATTATTCTGAATTTGCAGTTAAAGTTTTAATCTCTAAAATATTTTCGTTAGGGTCTTTGACAAAAAATGTCTCTTGCTCATATTTTGTGCCTTTAAATCTTAAATAAGGCTCATCATAATATTTGGCACCTTTCTCTTTTAATCTATTTTTTAACGTATCAAAATCTTTTCTTGATAAATGTACGCCAAAATGCGGAACAGAAACATTGCCCATATCAACATCATGTCTTTCACTGTCTAATTTATGATCACTTGCATGAAGGGTTAATTCATTGCCCCAAAAATCAACATCGGCCCACTCTTGAGCTGAATTATCTAATCTACAGCCTAATGTTTCACTATAAAATTTTTTTGCAGTTTCTAAATCACCACATGGTATGGCTAAATGAAAACAATTTGTATTTTTGTACATTATTACTCCTTTAATAAATCTAATACATCATTATATATATGTCACTCATTTAATATCAAGTTGACAAAATGTTTATGAACAATTTTTTACAATCCATAATTGATAGAGATCCAGCAGCTAAATCCAAGCTTAGTTTGATCTTAACTTATCCTGGAGTAAAAGCTGTATTTTTTCACAGAGCCGCTAATTTTTTTGCAAAAGCAAAATTTGATATTTTAGCAAGAATAATCTCACAATTTTCAAGATTTTTAACTGGTATTGAAATTCATCCTAAAGCAGAAATAGGAAAAAATTTATTTATCGACCACGGTATGGGAGTAGTGATTGGTGAAACATCTAAAATTGGTGATAATGTTACAATTTACCATAATGTTACTTTAGGTGGGATTGCTCCAAGTATAAATTCTAATGATCAAAGAAATATAAAAAGACATCCAACCTTAGAAGATAATGTAGTTGTAGGTTCAGGTGCCCAAATACTAGGGCCTATTGTGGTTGGTAAAAATTCTTTGATTGGTTCAAATTCAGTTGTCACAAAAAATGTTATAGAAAAATCTGTAATGGCTGGCATTCCTGCGAGAAGAGTTGGTGATGCTACTAAAGGATTTAAACCTTATGCAGTTACTGATGAAGAAAAAGAATAATGAACAATATAAAAAATAATTTTATTGACTCAATCGGCAACACCCCTCTTATAAAACTTAAAGGAGCTTCTGAAATTACTAGATGTAATATTTATGGAAAAGCTGAATTTTTAAATCCAGGAGGTTCCGTTAAAGATAGAGCAGCTTTAGCATTAATCAAAGATGCCCAAGAAAAAAAATTAATTTCTAAAGGTGGTATTGTGGTTGAAGGAACCGCTGGTAATACTGGTATTGGATTAGGTCTTTTGGGTAATTCTCTTGGCTATAAAACAATGATTGTAATGAATGATAATCAAACTCAAGAGAAAAAAGACACAATAAGAAATCTTGGTGCTGAATTAAGATTAGTTCCTGCTAAACCTTATAAAGATGAAAATAACTTTGTAAAAATTGCTGGACGTTTAGCTGATGAATTAAGACCAACTAATAACAACGGTGTAGTTTGGGCAAACCAATTCGATAATACTGCTAATGCTAAGGGACATTATGAAGGTACTGGTAAAGAAATCTGGGAACAAACTGAAGGTAAAGTAGATGGATTTGTTTGCTCATCTGGAACTGGTGGGACAATATCTGGTGTAAGTAATGCTCTTAAAGAAAAAAATAAAGATGTGAAGATTTATCTTTCAGATCCTAAAGGATCAGCGCTTTACAATTATATTAAGAATGGTGAATTAAAATCTGAAGGAGGTTCAATAACAGAGGGTATTGGATCAAGTCGAATAACAAAAAATTTTGAAAATGCTAAAATTGATGGTGCTTTTTCAATTGATGATCATGAAGCTCTACCTATTCTTTATGATCTAATTCAAAATGAGGGATTAAGCCTAGGTACAAGTTGTGGGATTAATATTGCAGGAGCAATTAGACTTGGAAAAGAATTAGGCCCAGGAAAAACTATTGTCACTATTCTTTGTGATAAGTCAGATAAATACAACTCTAAGATGTTTAACAAAAAATTTTTAGAGGAAAAAAAGCTACCTATCCCTAGTTGGCTATAATATCGCATAGCTGCTATGTAACAAAACTGTTACTTTTTTTTCATATATTTAATTAACGTAAGAAAATTAAATGAAGATCGGAGGAGATCTTTATTTGAAAGGAGAAACTGTGCTAATAAAAAAAACTTTAAAAATATTTGCTACTTACTGTACAGCAATTCTAATATCTACTTCATCTTTGGCTGGTATGAGTGACAACGATAAGTCCAAAGCTTGGGACTGTGTTGGTATTTATATGGCTAACTACTTTCTTCCATCTGGTGAAACATTTGAATACGCTATGAAAGAAAAATCCATATCAACTGTAAAAGTTTTAAAATCCTACGCTCTTGAAATAGGTATTCCAGAAAAGGAGTGGGATGAAGGAGTTAATAAAGCAGTAGATAAACATTATGGATCAAAATATGACAAAGCTAAAACTGATAAATGTCATTCTTACGTTGAAGCTTTAGTTCCTAATGGGGCTGAAAGAGTTAAAAAAGTAATCCAAACATTGTATTAATAATGAAAAAAATACTAACAGCCTTATTATTGATAATGACAAGTAGTATTACCTTTGCAGATATGAATGATAGTAACAAATCTAAAACAATAGAATGCACTGGAATTTATTATGCTAATAGTATGATCCCTCAAGGTGAACTTGAATTAGAAAAGATTGTTCACTCTTTTGCAGCTAAAAAGTTTTTAAATTCTTATTTGTTAAAGGAAGGTGTTAAGGAAGAAAAACTTAATGAAGAATTATTAAAAGTTGTCGATATTCGTTACGGTAAACCATATGAGGAAGAAACAACAAAAAAATGTGATGAATTTATCTTTAAATTAATTTCAGGATCTAAAGATGAAATCAAAAAAATAGCAGAGTCAGGAATATATTAATAAACAAGGAGAAAAAATGGAAAAAGAAATGTTAGTAGTGGCTAAATTAAAAGAGGGTATGTTTGAAAAATTTATGGGTTTCATGCAATCGCCTGAAGGTTTAGCAGAAAGAGCTAAAGTTGCAGTAGTAGAAAAAACTATTGGGACGGTAACCCCAGATAAAAGTACTGTAATGTTTAAGATATTTTGTACTGATGAACCTGCATTACATAAATTTATTGAAGGAACTGAAGTATCAAAACCTATCATGGATGCTGTTTTAGAAAGCTATTCGATCTATGATTTAACAAAAGTAAAGTAGGAGAAATATGAAAAATTATATAGTAACACACACTTTTAAATCAAAAGAAGCAAAAGCTAAAATGATAGAAGTTACTGGTTCAATGTCGATGGAAGATATGACTAAGGCAATGACAAGTGACAATGCAAAGTGTCAAATGAGCTGGAATACGCCAGGTGATAACTTAACAATGTTTTGCTGGTGGAAAGGTACAGATCCAGATGCAATTAATAAACAATTAGAGTCTATGAATGATTTCTATGAACCTCACAAATTTGTTGAGTGTACAGATGATATTATAGATTTTAATGCTAAATAAAAATACCTAAACTTTGACTCAATAAGGAGAAACAATGAAAGTAATTTATACTAGAACAATGAGAGTGAAAGATGACGGTTTAGGAAAAGCAATGGAAATTGGAAAAGGATTAGCGGCGGTTAGAAAAAAACATTATCCTAACCATGATGTCTATTTTTCTTTTCAAATGGGTGGAGATCCAAGAACAATAAGAGAAACTTTAATTGGATCTATGTTTGAAGGTGATAATGACGCTGACGCTAACATGTCTGCAGATCCTGAATATATAAAACTTCAAGAGCAATTAAAAGATGTTGCTATAGAAGGAACAATTGAAGATGAGATCAGACCGATCTTTAGTGAATAAATTTAACAAAGAATTAAGGAAATAGTAATGATAGATAAATTTGGTGGAATATTTTACTTAGCAATTTTTATAATTCATTTTATAGGTTATGCTTTTTATGGATTTAGATGTGTTGTCCAAACTCAAACTTTTTTGGATAAATATGGGATCGATGCTACAGGCGCAGGTGTAGTTAGATTTTTTGGATGTTTTTTTATCGGTTCAACCTTAATGGCAATCTATGTCGGCTTTATAAGACCTAACGGCTTAGAAGCTGCTTGGGCATTCTTTAATTTAGTATTTTTACAAAACCTATGTGCTTTTATTGTTGGTTTTTATAGTACTAAAATAAATAAACTTGGACATACAGATAAAACTTCGGATGAAGCAATTTATGGCCCATTAGCGCATACTATTTTAAGTGCTGTACTTTGTTACGGTTTAGATGATAAAATTTATATTTAACAGGAGAAATTATGTCGATAATAGAAAAGATGACTAAAATAGTGAATGAAGGTAATACCGCTGGAGCAGAGGAATTAATACATGATGATTTTCAGTTTTTAATGCATGCATCAGGAAAAACTTTAACCAAAAAAGATGTTGTTGGTTGGGTTGGCATGAAAGATGTTAAAAAAAGTAATGTAAGAGTACTTTTTGAAAATGATGAAGTTGGTTTCGAACATGCTATGGTAACTTTTAATGATGGTAATAAAGAAGCTGTAATGTCTTACTATAAGTTTAAAGATGGGAAAGTTGTTCACCAAGAAACAGGAGCTACAAAACTACCAAAATAAAGTATAAGCTTTATTCAATGTTTCCAAAAAAATATTCTAACCTTTTATTTATTCTAGTTATGGGTTTTGGTATGAGCTTACTTATGACCTTAATCATCACATATGTAAATACTGGAATAGATAGTGGTTACTTTAATAGATTTTTAAAAGCTTGGGCTGTAGGGCTTCCTATTGCAATATCTACTGCTTTATTGGTTGGTCCCTTCGCAAAAAAGTTTGTAGATAAAATTACTAAATAAGCTTAACCTTATATTATGACTAACATCTCAGCATATATTGTGCTTATAATAGCTGTCATTCTAGGCACTGCAGCTAACGGATTTGCTAAAGGGGCTCAAGGCTTTACCATACTTATTCCTAGTATCTTAACAGCAATAACAATTGTTGGGTGTATGTATACTTTATCAATTGTAATGAAATCAATTCCTGTTGGAATAACTTATGCATCATTTGCGGGCTTATGTATTATTGCAACTTCAATTGTTGGCATTTATAAATTTAATCAAATGCCAGATCTTTATACAATGGTAGGGCTATTTTTAATAATTTCTGGTGTATTAATAGTAAATCTTTTAGGAAAAACAAATTAAAACTTAAATAATTACCTTGAAACAGGTTTTAAAATTTTAAGCATTTTGTTGTGGAGACTTTTATTTGCTGAACAAATTATATTTCCTCCTTTTTTGGCATCTTCATTTTTCCAAGTTGTAACTATACCTCCTGCTGCTCTAATTATTGGCATCAAAGCATGGATATCCCAAATTTTATTCCTACATTGAATAACAATATCAAGTCTACCTTCTGCAAAATGAGAGTAACTTAAAGCATCTGCACAAGGAAATTGCATTCGTTTTAATATTTGGGGTATTTTTTTTTGTTGATTTAAAGATAAACTACCATGAAAAGCTGCTGATAATTTCATATTTGAAAAAGTTGCCTTACTATTAATTTTTATTCTTTTTTTTTTACCGTTTTCCGAAACATATGCTGAGTTTAAAGAAGTATTAAAATAGTATTTTTTAAGTATTGGAAAATTTGCAAGACCTACGACAGGATTACCTTTGTAATTTAGCGATATTAAATTACTCCATGTTGGATTGCCTATTACAAAAGATCTAGTTCCATCAATTGGATCAATCACCCAAGAATAATTACTTTTATTTTTTTTATGACCAAATTCTTCACCTATCACTTGGTGAGTGGGAAATCTTTTTTCAATTTCTTTTCTTATAAATTTTTCAAATGCTTTATCAGCACTGGTGACTGGGTCATACCCTTTTCCCTCAAGTTTATTTGATACTTTGAAAGGCTTATTCAATTTTAAGTAATAAAATTTATTTAACTTTTTTGCTAAACTTTCAATAAAAATTGAAAAAGTTTTATAATCTGATGATTTAATAATTTTCACACAGATCTATTACTATCTTATTAGTATTGATTAAAGCTAAATTTTTAACTCAAAGAAATATTTTCTATTTGAGTTTCAGCATCTTTAATAGATTTTTCATAGTCTAAAGCCATTTGGTCAGCACTAACAACTTCAACTTTTTGAATACCAAAAAAATTTAGTATAAATTTTAACCAAGGTGTAAGGAAATCTTCATTACTATTTAGCTTTGTACCACCAGATGTAATCACTAAATATGCTTGTTTGTTTTTCAATAACCCTTCTCTTCTTCCGTTAGGCTTAAATCTAAAAGTTTCTCCAATACGGGCAGCAAGGTCTGACCAGGCTTTTAGAGTTGCAGGAGGACCATAATTATAAATTGGTGCTGAGATTATAATTACATCGCTTTCTTTAAGTTCTTTCACAAGTTTATTTGATAATTCAAACATCTTTTTATGATGTTCAGTTTGATCTTTTTCATCAATATTCATTCCTGACTCGGTAAGACCACTCACAAAAAGCATCTCATCATCTAAATCTCTATAAATAACTTCATCACCAGGTTTCTTGATTTTATCTAAAAGTTTTTTTGCTAAAGCTCTAGAAGTAGAGCCCTTTTTTCTTGCACTTGAGTCTATTTGATAAATTTTCATAAATAAATTCTAACCAAATTTTTGCATAAATGGAAATATTTCAATTATGTAAAAGCCAATAACTTGTAATTGATTTGTTAAAATTAAAATACCAGTAATTAATAAAATTATTCCTCCTATTTTTGAGATTAAATTCATATTTCTCTTAAAATTTTTAGATAAAAGAAGAAATCTTTGAATCAAATATCCTGATAGGATAAATGGTAAAGCAAGACCTAAAGAATAAAATGTTAATAATAAAATGGCTCTAACTAAAGTATCCTCAATTGAAGCTAGTGCTAAAATAGAACCTAATATAGGTCCAATACAAGGAGTCCATCCAAAACCAAAAGCAAGACCAATTATATATGGGAAAAAAACATTTTTAGACTCTTTCGCATCAAATCTTTTTTCAAAGTTTAAATATGGAATATTTATAATTCCAATTAATTGAAATGAAAATATCACTATAATTACTCCAGCTAATACTCTTAAAATTTCTGAATTTTGTAAAAACAGTTGACCTAATAAAGATGCAGATGCTCCAAAAATTATAAAAACAGTTGAGAAACCGCAACAAAACAAAATTAAAGGGAAAGGGTTTATTTTTTTTGATTTAATTACTTCTTGAAGTGATTGACCAGAAACATAAGAAATATATCCAGGTATTAAAGGTAAAACACATGGAGATAAAAAACTTAAAAGTCCAGCTCCAAAGGCAACAAAAATTTCAATCATTTAACCAGTATTTTTCATGGCGGCAGAAATACCAGCTATTGAAGTTAAAAGAGCATCGTTTAAAAATATTTTATTTTTAATGTTCTTATTGCTCTTTAATTTGCTTATCACTATCGGTTGAATAATATTTAGAACCTCTGAGTAAATATTTCTAACAATTATTGAAGTTCTAAATTGCTTTCTTGAATTCATAATTTCCTTAGGTGTTATCTTTTTATTCAAATTTTTAATTACTTCAAATTGAAATCTTAATTTTTTACCTACTCTTTTTAAGGTATCATCAGCTAAATACTCCTCATAAATTTTTGAAATTTCTGGATCAGCTTTTGAAATAACCATATCTAACATATCAAGCATTGAATTAAAAAAAGGCCAATTTCTCTCCATATCATACAAAGTATTTCTAAATTGCTTTATATACGAGTATCTTAATGCCTCAGCGCTACCAAGCCAAGCTGGTAACATCAGCCTAATTTGTGTCCAGGCGAAAACCCAAGGTATGGCTCTCAGACTTTTTATGTTGTCAATATTTTTTCTTTTAGAAGGCCTTGAACCAATTGAAAGTTTTCCTAAAGCTCTATGTGGAGTTACAGTTTTGAAATATTTTATAAAATCAGAACTTTGATTGATATTTTTTCTATAAGAACTTTTCGATATATCAGACATATTTTCTATCAATGATCTCCAGTCTTTTTTTGGATTAGGAGGTGGCTTCAAAGAGGCCTCTGTTACAGCGCCGATATAACTACATAAATTATATTTTGCTAATGGTTCATAACCATATTTTTGCTGAATTACTTCTCCTTGATCTGTAATTCTTATTTTTCCATTAACTGAATTTGGGGGTTGGGATCTCAATGTCGCTTGTATGGGACCTCCTCCTCGTCCCGCTGACCCACCTCTACCATGAAAAAAAGTAATATTAATATTAAATTTTTTACTTAATTTTACTATTTCTTCTTGTGCTTTATATTGATGCCAACTAGCACAAATTTTACCAGCATCTTTACTAGAGTCAGAATATCCAATCATAACTTCTTGAGTATTATTAATCAATTTTCGATACCATGATTGAGAGAATAAATTTTCCATGATTTCTTTGGCATTGATCAAATCATCTAAAGTTTCAAATAAGGGAACAACTCTTAACTTATTCTTAATTTGTGCTTCTTTTTGTAAAAAAGAAACTGATAAAATATCAGATGCTGAAGTTGTCATTGAAATAACATAAGCACCCAAACATTCTGCTGGCTCATTAGCTAAAATTTTAAATGTTGACCAAACTTCTTTGTTTTCTTTATTCTTAAATTTAAATTTATTTATTTGATTTTTTTTAGAAAGTATTAACGTTTTTAAAAATTGAATTTTTTCTTTTTCACTCATTTGTAGATAATTTTTTCTATATCTTTTTTTTACAAATTCAGAAATTAATTGACTATGTCGAGAAGATTCTTGTCTAATATCAAGTCTTGCCAAATTGATACCAAAACATTTTGCTCTTCTCATCAAATCTAGCAATTCACCACTTGCTATATTTTCATTTTGGTTTTGCTCCAAAGACTCTCTTACTATTCTTAAAGGTTTTAATATTTCTTCTCTTGAACTTAATAATTTATTTCTATCTAAGGATTTTTTATTAACTAAATGTTGCTCAATAGATCTATGAGTTATTCTCATTTTGTCTCTAAGAGGTCTTAAAAAAACTCTGTATGGTTCATACGATTTACCTACCTTCTTTTGAATTTTCTTAGAACATTTTTCCATTGAATAAGATCTTATAATTTTTGTTAACTCCTTTTCATATAATTTAGCAGCTTCCCATCTAGATAGTAAAATTACTTCCCTTGTAACTTTTGCTGTAACATTTGGATTTCCATCTCGATCTCCACCCATCCATGAACCAAATTGAATTGGATTAAAATTTTTTGGCAAACCTTTATTTATATTTTGAATGAAAATTGAATTTAATCTTCGGTAAACTTTTGGAATTGTATCCCAAAGACTATCTTCTATAATTGCAAGTCCCCATCTTGCTTCATCATATGGAGATGGTTTAGATCTTTTTAGATCATCAGTATTCCAAATTATTGTTAGTTCATCAAAAAGTTTTTTGTCTAAAGTTTTTAATTTAGATGGGAATGCTTTTAAAAGTTCTCTTTGTTCTAAAATTTCAATTATTTTATGATACTTAAGAATTAAGGTTCTTCTTTTAACTTCAGTTGGATGTGCAGTTAAAACAATACCTACATCTAAATTTTTAGCTGTATCATATATTTTTTTTTCTGAAAGATTTTTACTATTGAATAAATCTTCAAATATTTCTTCAATAAATAAATTGTTATTAGCAATTTTCTTTTTACTATTTTCATACTCATTTAAACTTCTAGAGGTATCAATAAGTTCTGCTAAATTAATAAAATTCATAAAATGAGCAAATGCTCTAGTTAATTTAAATGTATTTTTTGGACTTAGATTTTTAATTGCTTTTATTACTTTTTTATTTGTTTGATGAGTTTTTAAATTTTTTTTATTAGCTTTTGAAAGTTTTCTCACTTTTTCAACCAATTCAAAAAAAAATTGACCTTCTTGTTCTTTGATAACTTTGCCTAATATATTTCCTATATATCTAACATCATCTCTGAGAAGTTTTGTAGGTATTCTCTCGTAATATAAATCTCTTTTTTGCATTATTCATTATAAGCAACAACTTGATGTTTTTGTTTACCCAGTTTATCGACTCCTAAGACAACTTCTTCTCCACCCTTTAAAAAATACGGAGGCTTCATATTTTCTCCAACCCCAGGAGGTGTTCCTGTGCAACAAATATCACCTGGATGTAAACTCATGCAAGAGCTCATATAAGATACTAAAGTTTTTATATCAAATATCATTTTTTCTGTATTTCCTGTTTGCATTCTTTTTCCATTAACATCCAAAAACATATTTAATTTTTGAAAATCTGGGAGTTCATCTTTAGTAACAATGTAAGGACCAATTGGACCAAAAGTATCAAATCCTTTTCCTTTATCCCAAGTTAATCCCTTATTTTTTTGATAATTTCTCTCACTAACATCATTTACCAAGAAAAATCCCAATACATGATCTAAAGCTTCTTCAACATTCACGTTTACTGCCTTTTTTCCAATTACAAATCCTAGTTCTACTTCCCAATCAGTATGCGTAGATCCTTTTGGTACGATAATAGGATCATTAGGTCCTGTAATGCAGCTAGTAAATTTTGAAAATATAATTGGTTCTTTTGGAATTGGTAAGTTTTGTTCCTCTGCGTGATCTTTAAAATTTAAACCAATTCCAATAAATTTTGATGGTGTAGATACACAAGCACCAATTCTAAGGTTTGAGTCTAATTCTGGAAGTTTAGATACATCTATATTTTTTATCTTTTCTAAAGTTTCAAAATTTAAAGTATCAGGATTTAGATCTTTTATAACTGATGATAAATCTCTATATTTATTTTGATCGTCTATTAATGTGGGTTTCTCTGATCCTGTTTCACCTATTCTCAATAATTTCATTTATCCCTTTATACCAAGATGTGTGTATTTTACATTTAAATAATCTTTAATAGCATGTGCACCACCTTCTCTGCCATATCCACTCTGCTTTATGCCACCAAAAGGTGCTTCGGCAATTGCTACAACTCCAGTGTTTACAGCAACAGACCCTGTTTCTAATTGTTCAGATGCTAAATGAGCTTTTTCCATAGAATTTGTGCAAACATAACTACATAACCCAAGTTCATGATTGTTAGCTCTCTCAATAACTTCATCAAAAGATTTAAATGAAAGCATTGGCACTAATGGTCCAAAAGGCTCTTGTTTCATTATAGTAAAATCATCTTTAACATTATCAAATATTGTTGGTTCATAAAAAAATCCTTTATTAAAACCAGCTGGTCTTTTTCCACCCAATAAAACTTTTGCTCCTTCTTGCTTTGTTGTTTCAACTAATTCTTCAATCTCTTTTAACCTTTTCTCAGTTGTAAGTGGGCCTAACTGTGTATCTGTATCCATCCCATTGCCAATTTTTAATTTCTTTGTTTTTTCAACAAATAAATTTACAAACTCATCCTTTTTACTATCATGAATATAAAACCTATTAGGTGAAATACATACTTGTCCATTATTTCTAAATTTTGCAGCAATTGCAATATCTGCTGCTTTTTTTATATCTGCATCATCAAAAACTATAAACGGTGAGTGCCCAGAAAGCTCCATTGTAACTCTTTGAACTTTATCTGCAGCTTGTTTTAGAATTAGTTTTCCAACTCTCGAAGATCCTGTAATTGAAACTTTTTTAATTATATCTGAAGCAATTAATTGTTGTGCAATACTTGGTGGATCACCTGATAAAAGATTAACTACACCTGGTGGAACTTCACATTCTCTACAAATATCAACCATCTCCATCACAACACCTGGAGTAATTACATCAGGCTTAATAATAACTGAGCATCCTGCGGCTAATGCAGTTGAGATTTTTCTAGCTGATAAAACGGCTGGAAAATTCCAAGGAGTTAATGCAGCCACTACTCCTACCGGTTGGTAATAGACATGTACTCTAGTATCTTCAAATCTGCTTTCTACAGTTTGACCATAAATTCTTTTTGTTTCTTCTGAATTCCATTCAAAGATATCTGCTGCTCCACCTATTTCTCCTTTAGCTTCTGACAAAGGTTTTCCAACTTCAAGTGTCATCCATTTAGCTAACACATCTTGTTTTTCCCTCATTTTGTCAGCAATCCTTCTTATGATGTATGCTCTTTGCCAAGGTGGAGTTTTTTTCCATACCTGTAATCCTTTTGCTGCAGATTTGAGTGCTTTATTAACATCTTCAGAAGTTGCTTTCGAAGCATATCCAATTATCTCTTCAGTAGCCGGATTAATGACTTCATAAGTTCCTTTATCTGAGGATTGCTGCCATTTACCATCTATAAATTGACCAAATTTTTCGTACATTTTTGCAATCTAACATTACATTTGATTGTGTCTACTATGTAATTATTTCACATTAGAATATCTAAAATGGATGTTATTATAATTAAATAAAAAAAGGAGGATTAATGACTAAATACATCGTAATGGGTAATTACACTGCAAAAGCTTTTCAAGGTTTTATTAAAGATCCAAAACAAGATAGGTCTGCTGCAGTTAAAGCACTTACTGAGTCTGCTGGAGGGAAACTAGAGTCATTTGCTATAACAAGAGGTCAGTATGACTTTTGTGCAGTAACATCTGGTGATATGCCTTTTGAAAACTTCGCAGGTGTTAAATTGGCTGTAGAAGCAAGTGGGACAGTGGAAAATATGATTATACTTGAAGAAATGGATATGGGTAAAGCTGCTGAACAAGCTGCAAAATCAATGTCAGGTTATAAACCTGCTGGCTAAAATAAAATTGCTTCCAGTAACGGACTGGAAGCTAAAATCATATATTTTATAAAAATTCTTTTTAATGAAAAAAATTAATTGGGGCATAATTGGTTTAGGTAATATTGCAAATAAATTTGCTGAAGGTTTTTTTTTTTTAGATAATGCAATAGTTAAAGGCATTGCTAGTACTAGCAATGATAAACTTTTTTCATTTAAGAAAAAATTTGATATTGAAGAAAAATATTGTTTTACAAATTATCAAAAACTAATTACATGTCCTGATATTGACATAATTTATATCGCACTTCCAAACTCTCTACATGCAAAGTACATAAACGACTGTATCAAGGCTGAAAAGAATTTTTTAGTAGAAAAACCTGCATTTATGAAATTAGAAGATTTTAATACTTTCAAAAAATTATCTTCTAATTCAAAATCTTATTTCACCGAAGGTTTTATGTATAGATATTTACCTTATTTTCAAAAGTTAAAAAATATTATAGAAAACAAAACTCTAGGAAATGTATCTGATATATTTTCAAATTTTAATATTAAAGTCTTTAAGGAAAGAAAAATTTTAGGAATAAAATTTAAAAAACCTAATTATTCTAATAGATTATTCAATAAATCTCTTGGTGGTGGATCAATTTTAGATCTTGGTTGTTATCCTTTGTCACTTAGTACATTTATAAATTCTATTTCCTATAATGTGAATATTAAAGATATAAATTTAAAAAAAAATAATTCTCAATTTTGTGATAGTGGAGTAGATGTACATTCATCAATATCACTAGATTTTGACAAAAAATTTACTTCTCACATTACGTGTTCTTTTCAAGAAAAAAATAATCAAAATACAAAAATTAATTTTACTAATGGCCATATACTTATTGAAGATACATGGGCACCAGGTAAAAATATGCAAATGATAATATTTGATAAAGATAAGAAAAAAAAAATAGAATTTAAAAATGACAATATTTATTCTTATCAAATCAAAAGTATTTCAAATCAATTAATCGAAAATAAAATTGATCCTATCTTTCCCTCTATGAATTTAAATGAAATTGAAATGAATACATTTTTATTAAGTAAATGGATTGATAGTTAGATATATGAAAAAATTTAAATATTCTGAAATAACTTCTGAAAAAATTTATAATAATAGAAGAAAATTTATTAAAACTTTAAGTGTTGGTTTTGGCTCAATATGTTTTTCTAATTATAGTAATGCTAATATAGATCTATCAAAAATAACCTCTTTTAAAGATATAACGACATATAATAATTATTATGAATTTGGGACTGGAAAAAGTGATCCATATATAAAGTCACAAAATTTTAAAACAAAGCCTTGGAGTATAAGGATCGAAGGAGAAGTTGAAAAACCTTTAGAAATATCTGTAGAAGAAATTTTATCTTTATTTTCGTCGGAAGAGAGAATTCTTAAATTAAGATGTGTAGAAGGTTGGTCAATGATTATCCCCTGGAATGGTTTTTCATTGAGTCAGATTATCTCTAAAGTTTCACTAACAAGTAAAGCAAAATTTGTTGAGTTTGAAAGTATTTATGATCCCAATCAAATGAGTGGCCAAAGATACCCAGTTTTAAATTGGCCATACAAAGAAGGATTAAGAATTGATGAAGCAATGCACCCTTTAACTACAGTCGTAACAGGGTTATATAATAAAAAACTTCCAAATCAAAACGGAGCTCCTCTAAGAATTTTTATGCCTTGGAAATATGGTTTTAAAAGTGCGAAAGCAATTGTAAAAATAAAATTCGTAGAAAAAATACCAACATCTTCGTGGATGTGGGCCTCGCCTAGAGAGTATGGATTTTATTCGAATGTAAATCCAAATGTTAATCATCCTAGATGGTCACAAGCTACCGAAAGAGCAATTGGAAATGATATATTTGCTCCAAGAATAAAAACTGAGATGTTTAATGGTTATGGTGATCAGGTAGCACATTTATATTCTGGAATGGATTTAAAAAAATATTATTAATGTTAAGATATTTTAAACCAAGTATTTTTATTCTAAGTCTTATTCCTTTTATATTAATTACATATAAGATTTTTTTTAACAAACTGGGACCTGAGCCTGTTAAAGAAATTACTCATTTCACTGGAGAATGGACATTGATATTTATTTGTCTGACACTAGCAATGAGTCCACTTAAAAAATTTACCAATTCTACTTTTTGGATCAATATTAGAGGAATGTTAGGTCTTTTTGTATTCTTTTATGCAACACTTCATTTACTAACCTATGTAGCTATAGATTATAGATTTGATTGGGAATCAATAACTAATGACATTGTTAAAAAAAAATATATCTATATTGGTTTTTCAGCATGGATATTATTAATACCATTAGTTATCACATCTTCCAAAAAAATGATGAAATTACTTAAACACAATTGGAAAAAATTACATAGATTGGTTTATATAATTGCAATTTTTGGATCATTGCATTTTATATGGCTATCAAAAACAATATTCTTTAAACCATTAATGTATGCTTTGATAATTTTATTACTTTTGAGTTTAAGAATTAAATTTAAGAAAAGTACTTAATTTTTCTTATCTTCGTTGTCAACTACTAAGCAAATTTCAGATTTTGTTAAAAATCTCTTTCCAGTTCCATTGTCTAAAGAAAACATTCCACCAATACCTTTTACCGCATCTATAGTCAAATCTGTGTGTTTCCATTTTTCATATTGATCTGCATTCATGTAAAAAGGAACTCCACCAATTTCACCTAACTTCACATCATTATCACCTAATGGAAACTCCCCTTCAGGAAAACACATTGGCGCACTGCCATCACAACAGCCTCCAGACTGATGAAACATTAATTTTTCACCATATTTTTCTTGAAGTTCAGATAATAGGTTTAACGCTGAATTAGTTGCAGATACTTTCATTTTTAAACTACGGCCCATGATTTAGAATCATGGGCCAGTATATATTATTATTTATTAAAAGAAGCCTAATTTCTTCTCAGCATAAGAAACATGAAGGTTCTTATTCTGCCTATAATGACTAAGCATCATTTTGTGAGTTTCTCTTCCAACACCTGATTGTTTGTAACCACCAAATGGAGAGTGAGCTGGATAAGCATGGTAACAATTAGTCCACACAATTCCTGCTTGAATTGCTCTTCCCATTCTGTAAGCAATGTTTCCATTTCTAGTCCAAACACCTGCACCTAAACCATAAAGAGTATCATTAGCTATTTCTAAAGCTTCTGCCTCATCTTTAAATTTAATAACAGACACTACAGGGCCGAATATTTCCTCTTGAGAAATACGAGATTTATTATTGGTCTCAAAAATTGTAGGTTGGATGTAATTTCCTTTTTCCAATCCACTATTAAGTTTACCAACATTTCCTCCAGCAAGAACTTTAGCACCTTCTTTTTTACCAAGATCTAGATAAGATTTAATCTTCTCCATTTGCTCAACTGAAGCTTGTGCACCAATCATAGTTTCCATTTTTAATGGATTATCTTGGACAACAGCTTTTGTTCTAGCGATACATTTTTCCATAAATTTATCATAAATAGATTCTTGGACTAATGCTCTACTTGGACAAGTACATACCTCACCTTGGTTTAAGTTAAACATTACAAAACCTTCAACACACTTATCTAGAAAATCATCATCTTTATCCATGATGTCTGCAAAGAAGATGTTAGGAGATTTACCACCTAACTCTAGTGTGATTGGAATAATGTTTTGAGCAGCATACTGCATGATCAATCTTCCAGTAGAAGTTTCACCAGTAAAAGCAACTTTTGCAACTCTTTTTGAAGATGCTAAGGGCTTACCTGCTTCTAATCCAAAACCGCTCACTATATTTACAACTCCTGGAGGTAATAAATCACCAATCAGTTCCATCATAACCATGATAGATGCCGGCGTTTGTTCTGCTGGTTTTAAAACTGAACAATTGCCTGCTGCTAACGCTGGTGCTAGTTTCCATGTAGCCATTAATAATGGAAAGTTCCAAGGAACAATCTGACCAACTACTCCTAATGGTTCAGGAATGTTGTAAGAGTATTGTGAATTGCTAATCTCAGCAACAGAACCTTCTTCGGCTCTTATTACTCCTGCAAAATATCTCCAGTGGTCAATTACCAATGGTAAATCTGCTGCCATACACTCTCTTATTGGTTTTCCATTATCTAAACACTCAGCCGTAGCTAGTAAATCTAGATTTTTTTCTAAAACATCAGCTATTTTCATCATTATATTTGATCTTGTAGTGATGTCAGTTTTTCCCCATGTTTCAAAAGCTGTATGTGCTGCATCTAATGCTGCCTCTACATCTTTTTCATTTGATCTTGCGACTGAACAGATTGTCTCATTTGAAATCGGGCTTGGATTATCAAAATACTTGCCTGACTTAGGTTCTACAAATTTTCCATTAATGTAGTTTCCATACTTCGCTTTAAATGGAAATTTAACCTTTAAATGAGAGGTATCTAAAACAGACGACACTTTCATCGCTTCTGCACTCATTTTTTTTACCCCTTTTGTTTTTTTTGTTGATTTAAGCTTATTATTTTTTCTAGATTTTTTAGAACGTTTCTTAGTCGCAGATATTTTTCTCGCAACTTTTTTTTTCGTTTTTATTTTTTTTCTAGAAGTTATGACCAGTTTTTTTGTTTTTTTCTTGGTCTTTGGCTTTGGCTTTAACTTTTTTTTTTTTCTATTAGCCATAAATCCATTAAACTAACAATGTTTGTTGAAGTCTATTTGTATTATTAAAATATTCTACTTATAATTGTATAGATACAACATCTTGTGCTTAATAAAAAATTCATTAATATTTTTTATATGAATGAAAATCAAAAAAAAGATATCCAATCCGCTACTTTTGAAAGATTACTTAAGCATTTAGATGAAAGAAAAGATGTTCAGAATATTGATTTAATGAACTTAGCAAATTTTTGTAGAAATTGTTTATCAAGATGGTTTAGGGAAGAGGCTGAAAAAAAAGGTATATCTATTTCAGATCCAGATGCGAGAGAACACATCTATGGAATGCCTTACTCTGAATGGAAAGAAAAATATCAAAAGTAATTATTTTTCTTTTAATCTAGGTATTAGTTCAACAAAATTACATGGTTTATTGTTAACATCTAATTGATGTTTTAAAATTCCATCCCATGCATCAGTAACTCCACCTGAAGATCCAGGTAAAGCAAATACATATTTTCCCTCTGCAAGAACAGCACATGCCCTTGACTGAATTGAAGAAGTGCCCACTGTCTTTAAACTTAAATATCTAAAAATCTCCCCAAACCCCGGAATATGTTTATCAGCAATTTCATCTAAAGCCTCAGGTGTAATATCTCTACCAGTCAAACCCGTGCCACCGGTTGTAATAATCACATCTATTTGTTTATTTTGAAGCCAATCTTTTAGTATTACAATAATATCATTTTTACTATCTTTGCAAATTTTTCGATCTAATAAATTATGTTTAGCCTCTTTAATTTTTTCAATAAGAATTGCTCCTGATTTGTCGTTATCAATTGTTCTTGTATCTGTTACGGTTAATAATGCTATATTCACTTTCATAAAATTTTTTTGAAATGATTATATTATCAGTATTTTTTTTTATAACAGCTATTTTATATTCTAGTGTAGGGTTTGGGGGAGGATCTACCTATTTAGCTTTAATGTTAATTTGGGATATTCCTTACTATATTTTTCCAATAATAGCTTTGTTTTGTAATATCATCGTAGTATCTGGAAATTCAATAAATTATGTAAGATCAGGTAATCTTAATGTAAAATTACTTTTACCATATTTAATAGGGTCTATACCTTTTGCTTTTTTTGGGGCTTCATTACAAATTTCTAAAAATGTGTTTGAAATAATATTATTTTTAATTTTAACTGTTGCTGGTACATTGCTATTCATTGAAAGCAGATCTTTAATAAATAAAGAATTTAAAATAAATAAAATACCAAAAATTTTTTCAATCTTAATTGGATCAGTTATTGGTTTTTTTTCAGGATTAATAGGAATTGGTGGAGGTATCTTTTTAAGTCCTATTCTTTTTCTTATGAAAGCAGGACATCCTAAACAAATAGCTGCCTCAGCATCTTTGTTTATTTTAATTAATTCTATATTTGGTGTAGCTGGACAAATCACTAAAGATATTGTTTTTGATAAATTTTTAGATTTCTGGCTGTTCTTTTTAGCAGTTTTAATTGGAGGACAAATTGGAAATTTCTTAAATATAAAGTTTTTATCTAATAAAATATTAGCATCAATAACT
>CABYPE010000008.1 GCA_902520685.1 uncultured Pelagibacteraceae bacterium
AAATGTTCCAGCAACTTTCATCATTAGGGTGCAAGGTAAATCCATGGTGGATGTTGGGATTAATGACGGTGACTTATTAGTTGTCGATAAAAGTTTAAAACCAAAAAATTTTTCAACAGTTATTGCAAATGTTCATGATGAACTTGTTGTTAAAACTTTAGTTCAGGAAAGAGATAAAAAGTTTCTAACATCAGGCTCTAAAGATTTTTCTAATAGAATTTTAATTAATGAAGAAGAAGATGTATTTATTTGGGGGGGTTGTAACTTATGTCATCCATTCAACATACTAAAAAATTGGCTTTAGTTGATTGTAATTCTTTTTATGTTTCTTGTGAAAGATTGTTCAATCCAAGAATAAGAAAAAAGCCTGTTGTTGTTTTATCCAATAATGATGGTTGTATTATTTCTAGATCTAATGAAGCAAAAGCTTTAGGAATTAAAATGGGTGAGCCTTATTTTAAAGCAAGGGATACTATTATTAAAAATAAAGTTGAAGTTTTTTCATCAAATTATTCTTTATATGGAGATTTATCTAGAAGAGTAATGAGAACTCTTAAAAGATTTAATTCTGAAATAGAAGTTTATTCAATTGATGAAGCATTTATTGATTTATCAAATTTTCCGGACTCTGAAGTAGAAAAGGTTGGTAAAGAAATTAGAGAGACAGTTCTACAATGGACTGGCATTCCAACTAGTATTGGTATTGCTAAAACTAAAACTTTAAGTAAAGTTGCAAATCATATTGCAAAGAAAAAAATCTCAGGTGTTACTAGTTTAATTGGAATTGAAAACGTTGATCCTATATTAGAAAAAATAGATATTAACGATGTATGGGGTGTTGGTAGACAACTTACTAAATTTTATCAAAAAAATGGAATTTACAATGCTAAACAACTTAAAAATAAATCTAATACGTGGATCAAAAAATGTTCAAATGTTTTAAGTTCAAGAACTGCAATGGAGCTTAGAGGAATACCTTGTATTAATTTAGAAACTACACAAACAAAAAGAAAAAGTTGTGTAGTTTCAAGATCATTTGGAAAAAGAATCGAAAAATTTCAAGAATTAAAAGAGGCAGTTGCAAATTATTGTTTAAACGCATCAGAGAAAATTAGATCAGAGTCTTTAGTTGCAAAAGCAATTACTGTTTTTGTTAGAACCAGCCCTTTCCAGAGAGATTATGGTTATTATTCAAATGCAAAAACGGTTGATTTTCCTATTGCAACAAATAATAGTCTTGAGACAGTTAAGACAGCAGTTTCAATCTTAGAAAATATATTTAAAAATGGTTACCGATATCAAAAAGCAGGTGTTATGCTTACAGGATTACGTAATGATGATGGTAGAAAAAATTTATTTTCATCTGAAAAAGATGAAAAAATAAAAAGTTTAATGCGATCAATTGATAATACTAATTATAGATATGGAAGATCAACTTTAAGTCTTGCTAGTGCTGGTGTTCATAAAAAATGGAATATGAGAAGACAATATTCATCTAAAATAGATACCGCTGACTTTTATTGTTTGCCTACAATAAAAACTAATTAAATAAGTTTTTCATCAACGTAAACACAACATTTTTCAGGAGGTATATAAAGATTCACTTCACCTTCAGAGATAGGTTTTTCACGATCAATTTTAGATTTGATCATTTTATTTTGTATGGTGGAAGTAAGCAATTTAAAATTACCAAAATCTTCAATTCTATTAATTTTGACTTTAATTGTATTGTTACTTTGATTATCTGCAATATCGATAAACTCAGATCTAATGCCTAATTTTATGTTTTTATTTTTAACTTTGGATAGATCAGTGTTTGTTTTAATCTTTATAGATCCGATATTTACCTCATTTGATGATACAATTTCAGTTTCAAATAAGTTCATTGCTGGAGAACCAATAAAATACCCAACAAAAGTAGTTTTAGGTCTTTCAAATAAATCTTTTGGCAATCCAACTTGGACTATTTCTCCTTGATCCATAACTATTATATTGTCAGCAAATGTCATAGCTTCATTTTGATCATGAGTAACATAAACTAATGTCGTTTTATATTGCTCATTAATTTCTTTTAAACTTCTTCTAAGTCTAAATTTTAAATCAGGGTCTATTACAGTTAAAGGTTCATCCATTAAAACACCCGCTACATCTTCACGAACTAATCCTCGACCAAGAGAAATGAGTTGTTTTTGGTCTGCTGTTAATTTTCTAGCTGGATAATTTAGAAAAGAAGAAAGTTTTAAAGTATCTGATACTGAATTAACCCTTTCGTCTATTTTTTCTTTCGAAAAATTTCTACATTTCAGTGGAAATGCTAAATTATCATAAACAGTCATTGTGTTGTAAATTACAGGAAATTGGAATACTTGAGCAATATTTCTTTGCTCAGTAATTAAATTAGTTACATCAATATCATCAAACAAAATTTTTCCTTTTGTGGGTTTTACTAATCCTGAAACAATATTTAGCATTGTTGTTTTTCCACAACCAGAAGGTCCAAGAATTGCATATCTTTTTCCATTCTCCCAAGTCATGGAAAATGGATTAAGTGCGTAAGTTGGACTCAGTTCATTTGGATTGTATGAATGAGAAATATTTGATAATTGAATTTTAGCCATTTGATGCTCCATAAGGTGATGAAACTAAATTTCCAGTTAAATCAAAAGCATAAAACTTATTATTGTTAAAATTAATTCTTATTTTCTGATGAATTCTGAAATTCATTACCTCCTCTATCAATGCAATAACTTTTGTATCTCCTTTTTTTAAATGCAGTAAAGTTTCCGAACCGCTTATTTCTGCAAGTTCAATTTCAAATTCTTCACCGTTCTCATCTAATTTTACTTCTGATGCTCTAATTCCAAAATTATAAGCTTCATCAATCAAATTATTTAAATGTGAAGGCAATTCTAAAGAAATATTTTCAAGATTTATTTTAGTTGAAATTTTTGATCCTTTTAAAATATTCATTGGTGGATCATTTGAAATTTCTGCAACTTTTAAATTTAGAGGATTTTCAAATATTTCTTTTGCTGGACCCTTTTGAAGAATTTTACCCTCATCTAAAACAATTACCTCACCATTTAATTCCATTACTTCTTGAGGGTCTGTAGTTGAATAAATTAGAATAGTTTCTTGCGAAAAACCCTCAGAAAAAATTTTCTTAAATTCTTCTCTTAGTTGTTCTCTAAGCTTGTAATCTAAATTTACCAAAGGTTCATCAAGAAGTAATATCTTTGCTTTCTTAGCTAGAGATCTTGCCAATGCAACCCTTTGCTGTTGACCACCTGATAATTCTTGAATCTTACGATTTTCAAAACCAACTAAACCAACAGTCTTAAGTGCTTCATCGACATCTTTTTTAATTTGTTCATCACTTACATTTCTTTGTTTTAAAGGAAAAACTATATTTTCATAAACATTCATATGGGGATAATTGATAAATTGCTGATACACCATTGCAATATTTCTCTCCCAAACTGGAATTTTAGAAAAATTTTTTTCCTCAAAATCCATTGAGCCACTATCAGGGTTTATCAGGCCTGCAATAGTTTTTAAAAGAGTTGTTTTTCCAGATAAAGTTCTACCTAATATGGTATATAAATTACCTTTCTTAAAGTTAAATGAAATATTGTTTAAATGATATTCATTGTCTAGTTTGTAAGAAATATTTTCACCTATTAAATTCATTATTTTAGAGCTCCAGATAAATTACCTTTCGACAAATATCTCTCCACAACAAAAGCAACAATTATTAGTGGAGCAACAGATACTAGAGCAGAGGCTGACAAACTCCACCACGGCGTTATTGATGAGTTAAGAGCAACAACCTTTACAGGTAATAATTGTACCTCCGTAAAAGTTAAAATAAATGCAAAGAAAAAATCTATCCAACCAAATATTATACAAAACATACCTGCAACTATTAATCCAGGTATAGAATTTGGTAATACAACCTTGTAAAATGCTTGATAAGGGTTACACCCATCAATTAATGCCGTTTCATCTAACTCTTTTGGAACACGATTAAAAAAGTCTACCATAATCCAAACTGCAATTGGCATAAGTAATACAATATAAACTACTACTAATCCTAACAAACTATCTAATAACCCAATCGTACTTAAAAATATAAAGAATGGAATTGACAAAACAATTGGGGGCATAATTCTTTGGGATATAAAAAAGAATGTTATATCGTTATTTCTTACAAAACCTGCTTTAAATGTAAACCTTGATAGTGCATATGCAGCTAATGTTCCTAAAACAATACTTATTAAACTTGCAGTGCATGTAACAAAAATACTATTAAAATATGGTTCAACAATATCTACACCCCCTCTAGCAGGTGATTTTACCAAAACTCTCCAACCTTCTAGGGTAGGTTCAAAATCTAACCAAGGAATATATGTAACTTTACTATTCACTGATTGAAAATCTTTAAAAGAAGTTGAAACAGCCCATAAAAAAGGTGCAACAATAAATACTGTCCACAGAGTGATAAATGTATATTTCAATATTGTATAAAATTTTTCCATATTATTCCTTAATCATTAACTTTGTTAATACTTTAGCAATAATTGTTAAACTTATAATCATAATAACTAAATAGGTAAAAGAAAGCGTTGCTGCATAACCCATTTGAAATTCTCTTAATCCTTTTATGTATATATAAAAACTTGAAGTCTCTGTAGATGTGCCAGGACCACCTGACGTAAGAACAAAAACTGTATCCATTATCTTTGAGGCCTCAATAAGTCTAATAATTATTGCTCCAATAGATATTGGTGCCATCAAAGGAAATGTAACATAAACAAATTTTCTAAATGGACTTGCACCATCAATAGCAGCTGCAAGGAATGGTTCTTTAGGTAATGAAAGTAATCCTGCTAATAATAATAAAAACATAAACGGAGTCCACTGCCAAACCTCAACTATTATTACTGTAAATTTTGCAATTACTGGATCACTAAGCCACAATATAGGTTCTACACCAACACGTCCTAATAAGTCATTTAATGGACCTAATGACTCATGAAAAAAGGTTCTCCAAATCACAGTCATTATAACTGGAGTGGTCATCATAGGAATTAAAAAAATTACTCTAAAGAATCTTTTAAATTTAATTTCTCTCCAAACCATTAGCGCTAAAGCAAAACCAATGATGTATTGAAGAATTACTGTTGTCACTGATAAAAAGCTCAACCTAAAAAATGACTCCCAAAATCTAGGGTCATCAGTGAACAATCTAATATAATTTGTTATACCTATAAAATTCATTTCTGGTGTATAGCTATTCCAGCCAGATAAGCTTAGTCTTATTGTAAATATTATTGGAAAAATTAGTATGCCTATCAACACAAATAAACCAGGAAATAAAAAAACAAACTTGTGCTTAAAATTCATAAATATTTTTTTGATTTAAAATCATTTGTGGCCGTCCAAAAAAGACGGCCACATAAGGGTATTTATAATTTGTTATCTTCCATTGATACTCCAACAGAATAAGCTTTTCTTACGTTATCTTTTCCTACTCTGTTAAGTATATCTTCCCACTGCTTAGCAGCTTCGTCTAAAGCAGCTTGTGGAGATAATTGACCAGCTAGTGCTTTAGCAGCAGCTGTAGCTAGTGCAGCGTTAAACTCAAAAGTTCCAGGAACTCTTAATGGAAATACTCTATTCTTACTTTTTTCCATTTGCGCTAAAGTATCTACATATGATTGAGCTATATCCTTGTCCCAACCAATTTGTGTCCATACATCAACTTTAAAGTCTGCATCTCTAAATGGGTTAACACCAAATCTTCCAATTCCAATATCAGCTTGGTGGTTAGCCTCGTTAGCAAAGAAGCATAAATAATCAAAAGCCATTTCTTTTTCTTTACTTTTCTTAGCTACTCCTACTGCCCATCCCCATACGAAGAAAGGAGCTTGGTTAAAGCCATTATCCCAAGAGTTATTTGATCTGTTCCAAACCTTCATTGCCCCTGGTAATTGTGCAGTACCCACTTTGTTATTTATGGGACTATCTGGTTGCATAGCTGCAACAAATGCATCATCCCATGAGAAACTAAACAACGTTTGTCCCCCACCAAATGATCCAATTTCATCACCAAGACCAAAATTAATTCCTCCTGGAGGAACGTATTTAGTTGCCGCGACCCAGTCAGTTAATGCTTCTACAAAACCTGGATTGTTAATTAATGGTTTCATAGTCTTTAAATCAAAGAAAAAACCACCTGGAGTTTTTGGATTTTTAGAGTAAGCAGCTGATCTTGAATAAAAGGCAGCATACATTAAGTCATCTTTTTTCATAACTTCTGCTGAACCATATTCCTTCTCACCATCTCCATCCCAATCCCAGCCATTAAAATATGCAGCCATTTCTCCATATTCCTTCCATGTTCTAGGAACTCTTAGTTCTTTACCAGTGTCAGCTTTATATTTTTTTTGATATTCAGGATTATCAATTACATCTTTTCTGTATTTTAGATAATGTCTGTCACCATCAACAGGAAATTGATACATAACACCATCCCAAGAAGCTATAGCAATATGTGATGCTGTAACGTCTTTCATTTGTTTCATTTCAACATATTTCTTTGGAACTGGTTCTAAATATCTTTTCCAATCATTAATGAAATTAGAAAATCCAAATACTATATCGTAAGGTGCTTGACCTGCTTGAAATGGAACCATAGCTTTAGCGTATAAATCTCCAGCTGGTGTATGTGTTACATCTACCTTAGCTCCAGTTAGTTTTGCAAACTGTTCAGCGTGAAGAGCTGTCGGCTCTCCCATAACTGGAACAGCATGAGTGTTAATCTTAAGAGTCTTACCTTTATAATTCTTCTTAGACATAGCCTCGTAAGAACACTCACCAGGAATATCCCCGGTTGCCTTGATATGTGGAAACTGATCGCTCCACTTATCGGCATACGCAACAGGACTAAATACCAACAAAGCTGATATTAGAGCTGTAACGCAAGTTTTTATTGTTTTCATTTTTTTTCCTCTCTTTGTTGTTAATTATGGAACTAACACTGCACGACCTTTGATTTTTCCATCATTAAGATCATGTAGTGCTTTGTTAGCATCATCTAATTTATATTCTTGCATGGAAAGCTTAACTTTTCCTCTATCGGCTAACTCCATTAATTCATATAACTCAGACCACGTTCCCACTAAATTACCTACAATCGTTTTTTCAGAAATAATTAAATCAACTGCAAGTGATTTAATTTCTTCACCGTATCCAACTATGTAGTAAAAACCACCATTTGAAGTCATTTGAATTCCCATGGCAGTAGATCCTTTTTCTCCTACGAAATCAATTACTGCTTCAGAACCTTTTCCTTTAGTTAGTTCTTGTATTTTTTCGATTTCGTTCCCGTCAATTAAAACTCCGTGATCTCCACCAAGTTCCATAGCATGTTTAAGGGCTTTCTCAGATTTTTCGACGATTATAATATCTGCAGCGCACATTGCTTTCAAACATTGAATAGCTATATGTCCTAAACCTCCAGCACCAATGATGGTACAACTTTGACCAGGTAGCAAATGTCTAGTTGCTTTTTTTACAACTCGGTAAGCTGTCAACCCTGCATCTGAAAAAGGTGCTACATCTTTTGGGGCTAATACTTTAGGAAGTTTAATTAAATTTCTAACACTAGTCTTTAATAGTTCTGAGTATCCTCCCTCTTTAATACTTAAACCTGGAAATGCTCCAGCGGCTGCATGCATATCATTTCCTCTTCTACAATCTAAACAGGTACCACCTGTTCCTGAAATTAACGGGTGTAAAATAACTGGATCACCTTTTTTATATTCTGTAACATCCTTGCCTACTTCCTCAACCCATCCTGCATTCTCATGACCCATTACACATGGCAATAATTTTCCTTCAGGATCTTGAATATGTTTCCATACTCCTTCAATTATATGCAAATCTGTTCTACAAACTCCTGCTGCACCAATTTTAACAATTACATCGGATGCTTTTTCAATTTTTGGATTTGGCAATTCCTCATTAGCAACCCAGATACCTTCTTTCATTTTTGGATCGTACTTTCGCAAGACCTGTGCTTTCATAGTTTTCTCCCTTTTTTTTTTAAAAACATTATTAAAAAATCTACAACCAATGGAGTCAATAACACTTTTAAGTGTTCAAAAAGTTAACAAAATACAACCTGTGATTGGTTGTTGAGTTAATATTTTTTAAATAGTCTACTTTTATGACAAATCTTACTTTGGCTAAAAATGAACTAAAAAATATTTTAAAAAAAAGGGAAATGGCTTCCTATGACATGGGAAGGGATATTTCAGATAGCTGGGCCAGATGTATTAATGAAGGACTAGATCCCTTCAAGGGTCCAGACCATAGTGTAATTTCATCAATTGAATTAAAAGAAATCAAAAAAAAAAATGAGTCGTTAAGAAAAATAATTCTTCCAGAACTTGAACTTTTATATTCACAAATAGCTGGTACAAATTTTATGGTTGCTTATTCGGATGAAAATGGATTAGTTTTAGATACTATTTATGACAAAACTTGTCTTAAAACTGACGTAGGTAAAAATGTTATACCAGGTTCTATTTGGACAGAAAAAATTTGTGGAACAAATGGCTTAGGATTATCTGTTGAGCTAAAAAAACCAACTATAGTATCTGGTAAAGAACATTTTTTTATAGCACATGAAAATATATCTTGCTTTGCAAGTCCAATAATTAATTATGATGGTAGAACAATAGGGATTATTGATGCGTCTACTGACTCAATGTCAAGAGAACAACATACTTTAATCTTGGTAAAACTCGCTACTAGAAGTATTGAAACAAAATTATTTGTTAAAAAATTTGAAAACGAATTAATTCTCTCTTTTCATCCACGTCAAGAGTATTTATCAACAACAAGTGTTGGTTTATTAGCAATAAATGGGGATGGCTTAATTGTGGGTGCAAATAATAATGCAAAAATAATGCTTAATGGATTAGTTGATTTAAAGAATGAAAATTTTAACAAAATTTTTACTAGTTCTTTCTCCTCTATCGCATCAGATCTTTTGAATAGTAAGACATTGAAAATAACAGATCATTTAGGATCTTCTGTTTTTATTGTTAAAAGTCAAAATTATAAAGATTCTAAATTTAAAAGACTAAATGAAAACAAAAAAACAACCCCGTGTAAAAACTGTGAGGATACAAGAATTAAGAGGGAAAAATGTATATTGATTAAATCAACATTCA
The DNA here is from genome assembly GCA_902520685.1 of uncultured Pelagibacteraceae bacterium. Taxonomy (GTDB): domain Bacteria; phylum Pseudomonadota; class Alphaproteobacteria; order Pelagibacterales; family Pelagibacteraceae; genus Pelagibacter. The sequence goes on from CABYPE010000008.1 coordinate 9,246, forward strand.
ATGAAACAAGAAATATTTCAGCAGTTTCAAGAAAACTAGGAGTATCCAGAAATACAATTTATAAACATCTTAATAAATTAAATTAATTGTTTTTTGCCAAAAAATATAAATAAGACAATAGTGAGGAAATTAATACAAAAGTCATTGCGAATTTAAAAGATATAACTTCAGAAAAATTAAAATTCATACTTATATCTATAATTATACCCATCATCCATTGTACAAAAAAAGCTCCAACAAATAATAATAAATTGAAAGATGTGAGAGCTTTTCCAGCACTTGATAATGTAAAAGCCATTCCTACTGCTGGTTGAGACAAAGATAAAAATATTGCTGAAATTACAAATAATGTCCAATGAACTGCACCGGCATCAGAGCCAAGATATATTATTAAAGCAAGAATAATCAAATTTAATGGTGTACCAAATTTCAATAATCTAATTGCATCGTTTATGTTTTTTGAAATTTTTGGAACAAAATATCCCCATATCAAAAATGATATCAACATAAAAAAGTAAATCATAAAAAGACCTTTTGCACTCTCTTCTGGAGTATATCCAGAAACCTTTACCATCCATGGACCTGCCCATAAGGTTTGAATAGCAAACAACCCTCCGTAATTAAATAAGCCCATCGGAACTAGGCTTCTAAAAAAATTATTTTTCCAAATTTCTTTTAAAGTTCCTGTTTCAGGATTTTTATCTAGATCTTTAACATTCCATTTAGGAATAAAAATAATGATCAAAATGATACAAATGGTGGTTAAAATTGAAAGATTTATAAAAACTCCTCTCCAGCCAATAGCTGGGAGTAAATATTGAACTGGTAAACTTGAAAAGAGCATTCCCACTGCTCCTACCATTAACATCCAAGAATTTGATCTTTGCTGAGTTTCATCTTGATACCAAACTCTATAGGCGGTTAAAGGTCCCATCAAACACGCCCCAACACCTATACCAATTATTACTCTTGAAATTAAAAGAGTTAAAAAATTTTGAGCTAAGGCAAATAAAATAATGCCAATTATCGCTATAGATAAAAAATATGAAACTATTTTTCTTGGTCCTTTTAAATCTAAAAGATATCCTAAAGGAATTTGCACACTTGCAAATCCTAAAAAATATCCTCCTCCCAAGAGACCCAATTCACCAGCAGATAAATCAAACTCGTTAATTAATTCAGGTGAAATTGTTGCAGTGATTGCTCTAAGTAATGTTGAAATAAAATATCCTAAAGCAAATACCAAAAAAATTGAAATAGCTTTAGTCTGCTTGAGAATTGGTTTGTTCATTATCTGGTAAAATGACAATTGGGTTCAACAACAGTCCAGGATGCTGAACCAAAAGGTTTTTTTCCAATATTCAAATAATGATGCACTATATCCCATTGATAACTGTTGAGATTGTTTTTATCTTGAGACCATTTTTTAAGTCTTTGTACATTTTCATGATTAGGAAATCTTGATACATAAGCATATAACCAACCCCAATTACTACTTGTTCTGCTGTTAAGGTCTTGTCTTTTATAATTTTTTGCAGGCCCTGGATGTTTCATGCTTTTTGCATATTTAAAAACAATTTCATTATTTTCTGTGAAATCTATAAAAAACTTTACAATGTTATGATAATTTTTTCCTTTGTGCTCATAATCCCAAACATTGTAACCTTGGTTTTCAGCTAACATAGCAATGACGGCTAAAGCATTCATTGCTCTAGCTTGATAAAACATTGCTCTTCCCCCTCTTCTTGTTTCAATAGGCATACTTCCATCTTTTCTTTGATATTTAATTGCAGCTTCAAAATTTTTAAATGCAGTTCTGAAAAGCTTATTATCATTAATCAAAATTCCCAATTGCATATGACTCATTGCAGATGATAAGGCGTGATTGTGAGCTCTTTTAGGAGTACCATTCGCACCAGATCCTGTTTTATAATTAGAATACTCATACATTAAATGTTTATTTCTTTTTACAATTCTTTTAAACCAATCTTTAATAATCTTATCCTCAGAATCTGGAATATTTATAACTTGTTTTGCAAATGAATAAGCGGCCATCATTGGTGAAGCTATATAAAGATTCACAGTGAGGGTATCATTCCAATGTCTTCCCTCACCATCAGAAGGTCCAGTTCTTTTTGCAGCATCAGTTTTTGCCCACTCTAGGATTACTCTTTTTACATTTTTACATGCTTCAATATTTCCACCACTACATGGAAAACTAAAATCTTCGAATTTACTTTTGGCGTTATCAAACCTATCATCAAGACCATATCCAGAAGGTGCTTTAACTTTCATTATTGGCTTAATATAATTAATATCAGGAGTTATATACATATCAGTAATACATTTTTTTTTATCTTTATTAATTGGAAAAATAATTTCTGGTTTAGAAACTGTTGCTTTCTTTTTTATTTTCTTAAAATCTGCATAGGAAATGTTTGAAAATAAAAATGATAATATAATTAAAACTACAAAGTTTTTCACTGTCAAATAATTATTTTAAATTCTCAATATTTTTTATATTTGATAAAGCTTTATCAAATTCATCTATGTTTTCTCTTAATGCTAAACTAGAAATTGAATAAATCATTACTAGTAATAATATTAATGGTATTGAAGTTATAATGGATGCATTGCTTTTAATTATTAGGATATAAATAATTATAAATAAAGCTGAACGAATTAAAACTATATTCTTAAAAACACTAATAATTGATAAAGAATGACTCATTAAATTTAAAAAGCTCATTTTGGATGGTCCAAAATATCTTTCTCCTCGAATAGAAGGAATTATGATTTTATTTTTTTCAACCTTAGTTAACGCACCTGAAAAACTATTCCATGTAGCTTTTTCATTAATCATTTTCTCAACAGTAGACTTTGTTAAACAAGTAAAATTGCCAAATTTAATTGAATGACCAGTAAAAACTTGCGTTATAATTTTGTGAAAAAAATAACAAAACTTAAAAATAAAATCTTCTGATCTTTTGACCCTTTCTCCAACAATAGTTTGATCAGGCGCATTTTCTGAAGATTTAATAAATTCTATTATTTCCTCAGGTCTATCTTCTCCATCACCATCCATAGGAATTACATAATCAAATTCCTCTTTTTCAAAAATATATTTCAAACCTGTAGCAATACATCTTGCGTGTCCTCTATTTTCTTGCATTGTGAGCACTTTTATAGAATTAATATTTGATAGATTATTTAAATCCAACTGTCTGTCAAAATTAGAAGCATCATCAACGATTATAATAGAAATTTCATGATCAATATTTTTAATTTCATTATCAATGTTATTCAAAAGTTTTGATAATGACTGCCAATCATTATATGCAGGTATTAAAATCTTAAATTTTTTCATTATCTAGTCCCAACACAGACATCATCAATACACATATGTTCTTTTAAATTGTTAATTATATTTTGATCAACTGGTCCAATCCAAGATGGTCTAGATTTTAGATGGTAAGACAAGTTTCCTGCATTCCATTCATTTCCTAAAACAACAGTAATTGGATTATCAAATTGTTGATCCCATGCATATTGAACTTTCATAGCAATATCTTTTCCTGGATAATCTGTTCTTTTATCAGTCTGCTTTACAGATATATAAGTGTATAAAACTGGTGATAAAAAAAATAAAAAAATAAATCCATTTAAAAAAGGTTTTAATTTTTTTAAATCAATTTGAGATTTAAAAATATAAACAAATAAAATGCCGAAAGATAAATAAAAGGGTGTCATCCACATAGTTCTAATTTTAGATCCTGTAATTATTGAAGTAAATAAAATTAATATAATTGGAATGATATTAACAAAAATCAAAAATAATAATTTTTTATCTTTGAAGTTAAACCTAAATTTAAACTTTTTGACAAGTAATCTTAAAAGCACAAAAAAAGGAATTAAAATACATATTTGTTTTAATAAAAAAATCATTGGAAATTTTATATGATCTAAAATATCAGATTGTTCTAAACCTGATCTTTTTAAACCATAGATTACAGTGATATATTCATTATTATTTAACCAAATTAAGTGGGGAACTAATAAAACTAGAAAAACTTCAATCGATATTAAATATTTAAAATCAAATCTTTTAATTTTTTTATAAAAAATAAAATACAGAAATAATAAAATAATAGTAAGCAATAAATAAACAAAAAGATATTTCGATAAAAATCCAGCTGCTCCAAAAAAACCTAATAGAATACAGTCCTTAACATTAATTTCACTTTGATTAAATATCTTCCAAGAATAATAGATAGTAATAGACCAAAAAGGTAATTGACATACATTTACGTTAAACTCTGGTGTAGTGAAATTGTAAAAAAAAATACTTTCAAGTAACAAAACTGAAACTAAACTTAAAATAGAATTATTCAAAATTTCATTAGCTAATTTGAAGACATATATAAAAGCAATACAGACAAATATCTGGCTTAATAAATAATAAGCCCAATCTTGAGCGCCAAATATTTGATAAATCATTTCTGGAAAAAATGCACTTCCTGGAGGATGTTTATTAAAACCCCAATCTAAATTTCTTCCCCAAGCAAGAGCCTCTATGACGTCTAGTGGCAAATTATAATTCGTAAGAGTTGGAACCAATGTCCAAATAATTAAATGAGATAAAATAAAAATAAAAAAAATATTATTAATATTTCTTTTAAAAACATCCATTAATTAACATTTACATTAATTAAGCTTACTTGACACCCTAATTTTGCTGAATATACTCCCCCGCGATTATCTTAAAGTTATGCCTAAAATTACAAAAACTAAAAAAAAAGTTACAAAAAACAAAACTAAAGAATTAAAAAAAATTCCTAAAAAAACAGTTAAATCATTATCAAAACCAAAGCAGATAAACAAATCTCCAATAAAAATTTCAAAAACTTATGCTCCAAAAGATACTGAAAAATATATGTGTGATAAACACAAGGTGTATTTCAGAATAAAACTTCAAGAGTGGAGAAAAGAATTAATAAAAGCAAATAATGAGGCCTTATATAATGGAGGCATGGATGATAATAGCATATCTGCAGATATAGTTGATCAAGCTAGTTCATACACAGATAAAAATGTAGAGATGAAAGCAATTAATAGACAAATAAAATTAATTTCAGAAATTGATAAAGCTTTAATTAGAATTAAGGATGATACGTATGGATACTGTCTTGATACTGCTGAACAAATTGGTTTAAAAAGATTAATGGCAAGACCTGTTGCAAAGTATACGATATCAGCCCAAGAAAAGCATGAAAAGAACGAAAAAGTTCATGCTGATGAATAACAATACCTAAAAAAAAATTTAATTTTATAACAATATTATAAATACAAACTTAATTATCACCTAAGGGTTGTACCCATTTTAGACTAATTTTCATCTCTAATTTTTAAATTGCCTATTGAAAAACTGCTCATTCTCTAGTGAAATAAAAAATTGAAAAAATTCATAACTATGAAAAAAAAAATAAAAACTAAAAAAGAAAAAAAGGGATTAGCCAGTATAACTAAATTTACAACTAAATCACTAAGTGGTGCATTAAAAAATTTCAAAAAAAAACAAGAACTTAAAAAAATTAAAGAAATAAAATTAAAAAAACTTCAGGAAAATAATTATCTGATCAAAGAAAAAAGAGAGTTAAAAATTTTAAAGGATAAATTAAAAAAAGAAGATAATAAATTAAAATTAAAAGAAAATGATTTAGATTTTAAAGAAAAAGAACTAAAATCTAAAGAAGAAAAACAAAAAATTGAAAATGAAAGATTAATAGAAAAAGATAAAGAGTTAATTCATATCTCAAAAGAATTAAGAAACAAAGAAAAAGAATTAAAATCAAAGGAAGAAGCACAAAATAGAAAAGATATTGACTTAAAAGTAAGAGAAGAAGAACAAATTCAAAAAGAGTTAAAAGAACAAAAACGAAAAGATAAAGAATTAAAAGCTTTAAAAGAAGATGAAGATAGAAAAAAACAACTTGAATATATAAAGATAAAAGAATGGGAAGAAAAATTTGATAAAGAACAAAAAGAAAAAGAACACCTTGAAAATATGAAAGAAATGAGATTTAAACAAAAAGAATTGGAAAAAATAAGAAAATTTGAAGAATCAGAAGAGCAATCAACAAATATAAATTTTGATTTTAAAGATTTAGATGTTGATAAATCTACAAAAAATTAATTATTTATACCTTAGCGAAAATTCAATTTTCAATTAATTTAAAATATTAATTTTATCATTAATTTTTATACTCGAGGAAGTTAATATCTGGCATCTGATACCACCTCTTCTTAAAAACTCTTTAATAATATTCTCTTGTCCTAATACTTCACATAAATGTTTGCAAGGACGACATAAATCAATACCCTCTAATTCAACCTTGCCAACTAATATTTTTTTACCTACTAAATCATTGAGCTTAATTCCTTTAGTAATAATATTTCTTCTAAAATCTATATAAGGAATATTCAGTCCATGTTTTATATTATAGTAATCAATATTTTCTGACTCAATTAAAGTTAATTGATTATATGGATCATTAAATTGTTTGAAATGTCTATCACCGATAATTCCTTTATTAGCTAAGACGTTAATTGAACTTACTTCATTAATTGGTTTATTATTATTAATTGTTATCCCAATTTTATAAACTTCAGACATAATACAGTTTAGTTAATTTATTGAAGAAAAAGACATGCTCATATAGTATTTAATAATATGACTTATCTTTCGTCAAATCAACTCAAACAATATGAGGATGAAGGATTTGTTTCTCCGATAAATATATTTTCAAAAGAAAAAGCAAAAGAAATAAGAAATGAAATTGAGTTAATTGAAAAAAAAATTCCTGAAGAGTTAGAAAAATCAGGTAGATATAATGCACACTTGATATCACCTTTGTTAGATGAGGTTGCACATAATTCAAAAATTTTAGATACAGTTCAAAGTTTAATAGGTGAGAACATCCTTGTTTGTGGAACAACATTATTTATTAAGAATCCTAATAAAAAAGGATTCGTTAGTTATCACCAAGATGCAAAGTACATAGGTTTAGAGCCTCATAATTGGGTAACTGCCTGGGTTGCGATAACAGACTCAAATGAAAAAAATGGGTGTATGAGGATGTGGTCAGGATCTCATAAAGATAATTTGAAAGAACATGATCAAAAATTTAATGAGGGTAATTTATTAACAAGAGGTCAAACTGTAAAAAATGTACCTAAGCATAAAACTACTCCTCTAGTTTTAAAAGCTGGACAAATGTCACTTCATCATCCAACAATTGTTCATGGTTCTGACCTAAACAAAAGTAGTGACAGAAGAATAGGTTTTGTAATTCAAAGCTATATTGCCACAGATGTTAAACAAATTTTGGGTAAAAATAGTGTTCAGCTTGCAAGAGGAGTTGATAAATTTAATTTTCATAAGAAAATTGGAAGACCTTATTTACTGATGGACAAAGATGATCTCGAATTAAAAAAAAAAGAGAATGATAATCTACAAGAAATATTTTATAAAGGCTCAAGTAGAAAGGGTAATTATTAATGAAAAAAAATAAATATAAAAAAGACGCAATTTCATCTCTTTTTGCAAAGAAATATATATATTTTTATTATGCTTTTTTTTGGATAATCTTATTATTATTTGTATTTACTAGATGAACAAAAAAATTATTTTGATTATTATTATAGTTATTGCAATAGAGTTATCTGGTCATGGTATTATAGTGTCATTGATGAGATTACTAAATTCAACAGGTTAGTTTACTGAGCTTTTGGTGGTAACTCATTTTTATTCATAAATGTAAATCCCTTTATAACTGCATCACGTTTAGAAATTTCATTGTACCATCTGGTAAGATTTTTAAATTGAGATAAACCTATATCGTGCCACTCGTGACGAGCAATCCAAGGAAAGGTAGCGATATCTGCAATTGTGTAGTTTTCACCTGATAAAAATTTAGAATTTAACAATCTCTGATCAAGTTCCTCGTAAATTCTTTTTGCTATTTTGAAATATCTTTCCTCACCGAATTTACTTCTGCCAGGATTATAATGATGAAATTGATGGTGTTGACCGAGCATAGGACCAACATATCCCATTTGAGCCATTAACCATTGATTAATCACTAATTGATCTTCAGTATTATAAAATTTTCCACTTTCAATGGCTAAATAAATTAATATTGCACCAGACTCAAAAATAGTTTTTGACTTTTTATGATCAATAATAACTGGAATTTTACTAAAAGGACTTATTTTTTTAAAAGCTGATTTAAATTGATCACCTTTATCAAGATCTACTTTAGTAACTTTGTAATCAAAACCAATTTCCTCAAGCATAATGCTAATTTTCTTACCATTTGGAGTATTAGCTGAGAATAATTCAATCACTTTTAACACCAAGGCGATTTTTTATCGTTTTTGATGAAGTGGTAAACTCAAATCTATATTTTTCATTTGGTCTTGCTAATTTAAAACATGCCCTCGCAGCTAATGCTCCCTCATGAAAACCAGATAAAATTAGTTTTAATTTTCCTGGGTAATTACATATATCACCAACTGCATAAATTCCTTTTTGATTTGTTTCAAATTTTTCTGTGTCAACCTCAACAGTTTTTTTATCAATATTTAAACCCCAGTTTGCTATGGGTCCTAATTGCATAATTAAACCAAAAAAACCAAGCGCATAATCTGTTTTAATGTTTTTTATCTCTTTATCATCATTCTTAATTTCAATGCTCTCTAATTTATTTTCTCCTTTAATAGAAGTCATTTGATATTTAGTAAAAAGATTAATTTTACCTTCTTTGCTCAATTGCTGGACCTTATCAACAGTTGCCTGTGCACCTCTGAAATCATCTCTTCTATGAACTAAATTTATCTTTGAAGTCTTTGACAATTCAACTGCCCAATCCAAAGCACTATCACCTCCACCAAATATTGTAACTGTTTTCCCTTCAAATATGGTTTTATCTTTTATTGAATACAGAATTGACTTATTTTCAAATTTTTCACATTCTTTTACTGGAAATTTTCTCGGTTCAAACGAACCTACACCACCTGCAATAATTACATTAGGAGTTGAAAATGTTGTGCCGTTGTTTGTTTTAACAATCCATTTATCTCTTTCCTTTTTTACTTCATCCACTCTTTCACTTAAGTGAAATTTGATATTAAAAGGTTTTATTTGATTTATTAAATTATTTGTTAACTCTTCACCTGTACACTCTGGTACTGCTGGAATATCATATATGGGCTTATCTGGATAAAGCTCAATACATTGTCCACCAATTTTATCCAAATTATCAACTATTTCACAATCTAGACCTATTATCTTTAATTGATGAGCGGTAAATAAACCTGTTGGTCCTGCTCCAATTATTAATGCGTCTGTTTTATTCATTTAACTTTGATTAGAAGGAATGTTAACTATTAAACCATCAAGCTCATCTGAAATTATTATTTGGCAACTAAGTCTGCTATTTTTTTTTGGCTCAAATGCCATATCTAACATATCTTCTTCACCATCTTCTTTCATTGTTAGTTTATCGAACCAATCCTCTTTAATATACACATGACATGTCGCACACGCCATCCCTCCTCCACAATCTGCATCAATACCTGGGATATCATTCTGAACTGCACCTTCCATCACAGTTAAGCCATTTTGAACTTCAACTGTATGAACTTGATTATCATGAGTTATGTAAGTTATCTTTGCCATTGATATTATATAGTTATGCAAAAAAATAGGGCAAGTATGTGAAAACATACTCGCCCTAAAATTATTTAATTACTAAATGTAATTATCTTGCTCTCGCGCCAGCTCCAGAACTTACTGCAGCAGCCCAGATTACTAGACCAAATGCAATTTTGTTAATGAAGTCAGCTAAGTTGTAAACTACGTTTAGCGTGTTAGCATCTACACCACCTGTTAGGTAACCAAATACATAACCTAATGGGTAAATCGCCCAACCTACTGTTACGATCATTCTCATCGCACCAAATGCAGTTACAAGAGCTTTGTTTCCACTCTTATTAGCAGCTTTACCAGCTTCACCTGAGAATATTTCATAAAGAATGTATACCCAACCTGCCATACCGATAATAAAACCAAGTGTAGCGTTGATGTATCCAGCTTCTCCTAAATATCCACCGATTAACATTACTAATGAACCAATTAACAATCTCCAGAAAATTCCAGAATTTGCTTTTCTTACAGCTACTAGAATTAAGTAGAATTCTATCATCTGTAATGGCACAGTAATTAACCAGTCGATATATCTATATACTGTTGGTGAATCGCCAGTGCTTACCCATACATCTCTCATGTACATGTAATGGATAAATGCAATACCAGTTACTAGACCAGCTACTGTTACTGATGTCTTCCATGCTGGATTTACAGAACTTCTTTCCATAAAGAAAAAAGCTGTTGCAGCCAACATACCCATTGAAATTATCCAAAAAGATATTCCAACGAAGTCATCTTGAGCTAACATAGCGGTCGCAGCGTTTGCTACAGTTGTAACACCCATTAGGGCAACAGCTGTAAGAGCAAACAATTTAAGTTTTTTCATAAAAAACTCCCTCTTTAGTTAGTTTTTACTTTTAGTTTATATAAACTAGGCTTAAGCTTCCCTAAGCCAAAGTTGAGGTTAAATATCAAATTAAAAGACTTTATTGAAGGTTTAAATGTCATTTATTTACATTGATTTTACTTGTTTTTTAAAATTAAATACAATTTGTGATTTAAAAACCACAAAAATTAAGGAAATCGAATCAAATTTTTATGCCTAATAAGTTTCAAGAAATTTACGACAGATCTATAAAAAATCCAGAAAACTTTTGGCGAGATGCTTCTGAAGACATCTTTTGGTTTCGCAAACCAACAAAAATTTTAAACAAAACCAAGCCTCCTTTCTATAAATGGTATGAAGACGGGGTAACAAACACATGTTACAATGCTTTGGATATCCATATTGATCAAGGAAGAGGTCAAAAAACAGCTTTGATCTATGATAGTCCTATTACAGGAAACAAAAGTAAATTTACTTACGAGCAATTAAAATTAAAAGTTTCAAAATTTGCAGGCGCTCTAAGAGCTCAAGGAGCTAATAAGGGTGATAGAATAATAATTTACATGCCAATGATCCCTGAAGCGGTAATTGCAATGCTTGCATGTGCAAGGATTGGTGCAATTCACTCCGTTGTCTTTGGAGGGTTCGCCTCAAATGAGCTTGCAAGTAGAATAGATGATAGTAAAGCAAAGTTATTAGTAACTGCTTCATGTGGTTTTGAGCCTGGAAGAACAGTTGAATATAAACCATTAGTCGATGAAGCTATTAAAATTGCTAAACATAAAATTGAAAAGATGATTTTGTTTCAAAGACCAGGCCACGAGGTTAAATTAAATTCTCAAAGTGAGGTTAGTTGGGAAGAAGCAATGACAAGTGCAAGTGAAACAGATTGTGTAGAAATGAATTCAAATGATTTTGCTTATATATTATACACCTCTGGTACTACTGGAACTCCTAAAGGTATTGTAAGAGACATTGGTGGTCACATAGTTGCTCTTAAATGGACCATGAAAAATATCTACAATATAGATACCGATGATATTTGGTGGTCAGCGAGTGATATTGGTTGGATTGTTGGGCATTCTTATATTGTCTATGCACCATTATTCAAAGGATGCACAACAGTTTTATTTGAAGGTAAGCCAGTTGGAACACCAGATGCAGGGGCGTTTTGGAAAATTATCTCTGATTATAAAGTAAAATCATTATTTACAGCTCCAACAGCTTTTAGAGCAATTAAAAAAGAAGATCCTGAGGGTAAATTTTTTTCTAAATATGATTTGAGTAATTTTGAGAGCTTATTCCTGGCGGGAGAAAGAGCTGATCCTGACACAATTAAGTGGGCAGAGAATTTACTTAAGGTTCCAGTAATTGATCATTGGTGGCAAACAGAAACTAGTTGGGCGATTAGTTCCAATTGTACTGGAATTGAAATGTTGAAGACAAAATATGGTTCAGCTTGTAAAGCAGTCCCTGGATATGATGTAAAAATAATTAAGCCTGATCAATCATTGGCAAAACCAAATGAAATGGGAGATATAGTTGTCAAACTTCCTTTACCTCCCGGAACATTCCCAACATTATGGAATGCAGATCAAAGATATAAAGAAAATTATATGACAAATTATGATGGTTATTATCAAACATATGATGCAGGTCATATTGATGATGATGGTTATATTTGGATAATGTCTAGAACTGACGATATTATAAATGTTGCAGGACACAGATTATCAACTGGTGCAATTGAAGAAGTGCTATCAGAACATCAATCAGTTGCGGAATGCGCTGTGCTAGGTATTGCAGATAAATTAAAAGGCCAATTGCCTATTGGTCTAGTGGTTCTCAAGTCAGGTGTTGATAAAGATAACCACTTAATCTCAAAAGAGTGTATTCAAATGGTTAGAGATAAAATCGGCCCAGTTGCTGCTTTTAAAGTTGTAATTGTTATTAAAAGATTGCCAAAAACGAGGTCTGGAAAAATATTAAGAGGAACTATCAGAAAAATTGCAGATAATGTCGAATTCAAAATTCCACCAACAATAGATGATCCTGCAATTTTAGAAGAAATTAAACAAGATTTAATTGAGCATAAAATCTTAAGTAATGATTAAAACATATATTACTTTAATTGTTGCAATTTTTTGTGAAGTTGCAGGCACAATGTTAATACCAGCGACCCAAAATTTTACAAAACTGATCCCAACTGTTGCTCTTTCAGTTTTTTATCTTTGTGCAATATATCTTTTGACTTTTGTGGTTGCTAAACTTCCTATAGCAATTGTATATGCTAGTTGGAGTGGTCTAGGGGTTTTTAGTATAGCAATATTGGGTTATATTTTTTTCAATCAAAGCTTGAGCTATTTTGCAATAATAGGATTATTTTTAATTATTTTGGGTGTTACTTTGGTAAATGCTTTTTAAATTTTTACTAAAGCACTAATTTCTTTTAAATATTTATTTAAATTTTTATTATAATCAAATCTATATAAATTTTTATAACCAATTGATATTTCTTTTGAATGTTTATTTTTTTTCTTAGAAAAATCTATAATCATTTTCGACAAGCTATTATAATCTCCTACTTTAAATAATGATCCAGCTTTACCGTTAAGAAGTATTTCTCTTGGACCTGTCGGGCAATTAGAGGAAATAATATAAGTTTTTAAAACTTGTGTCTCAAGCAAAACATTGGGAAGTCCTTCATAAGTAGATGATAATATAAAAATATTAGATCTTCTAATCAAATTATATGGATTTTTTTTATATCCTATTAATTTGACTTTTTTTGTAAGATTGTATTTTTTTATATAGTTTAATAATTTATTTTTTTCTTCACCTTCACCAACAATTAATAAATTAAAATTTAATTTATCTTTAATTAGATTGACAGCTTTCAAAAGTGTCATTTGATCTTTTTGATCAACAAGTCTTCCCACATTAATTAGATGAAGTTTTTTATTATTGAATTGAATATCGTATTTAATTTTTGATTTTTTAATTATTTCTTTTTTATTTAGAGGATTATAAATACAGACAGCATCAAGATTAAATTTTATCTTAAACTTTTTTTTAAAATCTATGCTATTAACAATTATTTTATCAGCCAAACTAAAAATAAATTTATAACATAATATTTTGAATGAATTTTGAGACCACCCATCTGGTGATGAATTAGATCTTACAATTATCTTAATCCCAAGTAACTTACATAAGATAATGCAATATATATTTCCTTGTAAACAAAATACAATACTATCTCTATTTTTTAATATTTGAACAAATAAAAGATACAAACCTAAAAAAAATTTTTTTCTTCTTCCCATTCTTTCTAGGAAATCAAAATTGAAAGTGATCAGATTGATTTTTTTACTAAATTTATTTTTAAACTTTTTAGAAATAGTAATAAGACTTACGTTGGATGTTTTTTCAATCAAGTAATTAGAAATTATAAATAAATTTTTTTCAACTCCACCCTCCTCTATTGTGGGCATAAAAATAATTAATTTTTTTTGTTTCATAGTTATCTATAATTAGACTGTGGATAGTTTTAATATAATTACTGACTAATTTTAATTATAGTTGATGTTTCCATTATAAGGAATAATTAATCTAAAATTAGAGTTTTTTATAGACACAATTTCATTATCTGGAATGTGCCAAGTATTTAATCTAAATTTATTAATATTTTCGCTTTTACTTAAAAAGATATAGTTTTTAAAATCAAAAGATAGGTCTGTAAAAAATTTACTTTCGTAAACTTTATTCAACAATTGATCTAAATAATTACATTTATCTTCTAGAGTGCAAACTGTTCTTAAATCTTCAGAAATGTAATAAGACATTGGAAAATTCATAGACTTTATATTTGAAATACACTCTTCCATTTCATCAAGATTATTTATTATTGTAGATGGAAATTCTAAAAAAAATTTTATCTTTGTATTTTGAAGATAAATTTTTTGTAAGGAGTTATATAATTGAGAACATTTAGTATTATCATTGAGATTTTTAATATCTAACCAAAGAAAATTATCACTTTTTTTTTGAATTTTAATTAAATCATCTAATTTTAAAGAAGTTGATTTTTCTGGTGGATGTCTCACATCTAAAAAACTATTTTCAATAACTAAATCTATTTCCATACAATTTAATATTTCATTAAATCTAATAAATCTTGCAATACTATTCGTTCTATGGCTACAAACCTCTATTTCACTATCACTATTTAATAAATAGTTTTTGATATTCCACAGAGTCGTGCTTCTATCAGTGTTATCCCTGATATAACTATCTTTAACTGGAAAGGTAAAATTAACTGCTCCTAATGAGTTTATTTGTTTTCTTAAAATATGATATTTATCAACACAATCAGCTTCCCCAAAAATACATGTGGAAACCTTATTAAGTCCAAAATCTTTATCTTTGTTCAAAACTTCTAAATTAAAAATTTCTAAAATTAAATTTGGTAAATTATTTAATAAATCTCTATTTTCTTTATTTGCTCTTAGACTAATATCATTAAATAATTTGGGATATCTTAATTTTGCTTCTTCGTTAAAGAAAATTAAAAAAGGTACAGCTGACATTTCCCAAATATATCTTGAAGAGTCATGCCCGCTTCCTGATAAGGGACTTTCTCCATGATCTGAGGTATAAACAAAAATAATAGGTTTGTTTATTTTTGAAATTTCTTTTAAAGAATAAGTAATATTGTCTGAGATATAACTCATTGCAGAATCATAATTTTCTAAAAATTTTTTTTGATTATTTTTAAAATTTTTTCCAAAAATAGCCCTATTACTTTTATTTTGAAAAAATTCATCTATTTTTCTATGATATTCTTTAGGAATATTATCTTTATAATTTCCATGTCCTGCATAACTGTGAAAAATATAAAAATTATTTTTTTTTGAGCTTGTTTTAATTTCTTTTATAAATTTTTCTAAAAATTCATGTTCATAAGGTTTGTCTGTATCTAGATGATCAGCATTACCCAAATTATATTTGGAATTATAAATTTTTTTACTAGCATTTTTAAACAATAATGATGATGAAAGATTCCATGCACCAGATTTACCTTGGTTGCTATAAATAATTGTATTGATTGATGCTTGATTTAATATGTCTATTAAAGGATATCTAATATGATCAGAGGCTATTTTAAGAATATTATCATTATTAGCCTTTATAGATAAAACATCTAGTATTGATGGTGAGGTATGAGTATGTGTGGAATGTATGTTATCAAAAATAATTAAAGGATGCTTATCATTGAAATTCTCTAGACTTTTATTTGTAGATCTAAAATAATTGTATAAGCTCCAGTTAAGTCTTGATGTAGATTCTCCAACATAGAAAATTAGTGACAAATTTTCATTCTGGTTTGATTTAACCTCTATTGAACTAAGTTCATAATTAATATTTTTAGCTTCATTTTCTTTTGAAATTTTTGATAAATTGTAAAGTTTACTAACTTTATGTAAATTAGATGAAATTGGAATTATTATTAAACCTGCAATTAATAAAAAATTAATTTTAGAGAAACTAAAAGAATAATTTTTTTTTGATAAAATGAATAATACATATAGAAAAATAGAGTAAAATATGACTATCAAAAACCAAAGCAAAAACTGTTTATTTGACCATCCAGAAAAATAATTAAGAGTTTTTATAAAAAATAAAGCTTCATAAAGATCAAAAGTTTCTAATTCTGAAAAAGCATCAGATCCTAAATTTGGAATTAATTTAATAAATGGAAAAATTATGCTAATTAATATTATTAGTAATATGCTTGAGTAAATTAATCTTTTTTCTTTAGATAATACACTTATAAGTAAAAACTGAAGTGAGCCAATTAAAGGCAAAATATAAAATGAATCAATATAAGCGAAATGAACAGCTTTTTCTATTATTTGAAGCATTTTATTTTCTAGAGTTTACAAGATAAAAATTTAAACTATCCAAAATCTATACTAAATACTACTGGTGATGCAAATAAAATCAAAAAACAAAACAATTTTAATTACAGGTGGGTGTGGTTTTATAGGGTCTCATTTATCACTTCTTTTAAAGAAAAAAAATTTTAGAGTAATTGTGATTGATAATCTATCTATTGGTAAAAAACTATTATTTAAAGGAGACAGGTTTTATAAAGCTGATATTTCAAAAAAAAATCAGTTAGAAAAAGTATTTAAAGAAAATAATATATTTGCAATCTTTCACTTAGCAGGTCTTAGTAAATTGACAGAGTCATTCAAGAAAAAAAAATCTTATAAAATAAATAATATCAAAGGTACACAGAATATTATTGAAATAGCAAAAAAATATAAAATACGATATTTAATATTTTCAAGTTCTGCATCAGTTTATGGAAAACAAAAAAAATTCCCTATAAGTGAAAACTCCCCTCTAAAACCAATATCTTACTATGGTAAAACAAAATTGATATCAGAAAACTTAATTAAAAAGAATTTTTCAAAAGGTTATTTTAAATCAATATGTTTAAGATATTTTAATGTAGTCGGCTCGAATTATAAAAATAAACTTGGCGAAGTACATAATCCACCTATTCACCTTATTCCAATTTTTATAAAAAAAATTATTGAAAAAAAACCAATTGAAATAAGATCAAACTTTAAAACTAAAGATAAATCTGGAGTAAGAGATTATATAGATGTTAATGATATGGCTTTAGCGCATTATCTTTGTTTAAAAAAGATTAACAAAATTAGGAAAAATTTTTTGATTTTAAATCTTGGATCAAAAAAATATTTTAGTGTCAAAGAGATTGTAAAAACAATATGTAAAAAAATAAAATCTAAAAAAATTAAAATTTTATATTCTAAAAAATTAAGAGGAGAACCTGATAAACTTATAGCTAATGGTCAACTTGCTAATAAAATTTTAGGATGGAAGCCCAAAATTAGTATCGAAAGATCTATTTTAAATATGATTTTATGGGAAAAATATAAATTAAAAAATAAAAAAAAATTTGTTAACTAACTTTGTGAACAGAAAATCTAAAGTTAAGATATTCTTTTTATATTTTTTTTTATTAAGATAGAGGATAAAATTAAATGCTTGATCTCGTCTTTTCCACCATAATGAATTGAAAAGTTTTTTATATCTTTTATCATGACTTGACGGATAACTTCTGTAAAAAGTCAGATAATCGTCAATTAAATTAAATTGTTTTTTGTTCAAAGAATAGTAAGTGGCTATTCTGAAATCAAACCATACTTCATCAAATTTTTTAATAAAAATTTTTCTTTTATTTTTTTGTAATGAATGACTTCTTATACTTATGCAGCTTGTAGGTGGAAATATTGGCCATTTATATTTTCTTGATTTGAATTCTATGTGGCTTTTATATTTATCATCATTAGAATTATAAATTATTGGTTTATCAAATAAAATGTCACTTTTTTTATTATTTATGAAAAAATCTACAACTTTTTTAATTTTATTTTTAGAAAAAAAATCATCTGAATCAAGAATGCATACAATTTCACCTTTACTTTTTTTCAGCGAGTTAAAAATTCCCTCCATTTGATTAAAGGCACGTATTTTTTTTCTCAGTTTATTCTCTATAATTTTTATCTTCTTATTTCGTAATTTTTTAATTTTATTCAAAGAATAGTCTGTTGAACAATCATCATAAAAAATTATTTCTATATTTTTATAACTTTGTTGAAGTACTGAATTAATTGCTTTGACGCAAAACTTGTCTTTATTATAATTGTTGATTAACACTGATACTAGTGGAAATTTTTTTTTCATCTAGATTAAACTACATTACTAATTAATATGAAATTATCTAGCACTCTAATTAAAATTCAAAGGTTTCCCATCTGGTTCACCTAAAATTATTCCATCCTTCATTTTAATTTTTCCATTTACAATGGTAATAACTGGGGTTCCTTTAAACTTATATCCATTAAATGGTGACCATCCACATTTACTCTCTATATTTTCATTTTTTATTTCAATTGTTTTATTCATATTGACAATTGTAAAGTCGGCATCATAACCTTCTTTGATAAATCCCTTGTTTTTAATTCCAAAAATTTTAACAGGATTTTCACAAACAAAATTCATCAATTGATTTAATGTCAGTTTGCCATCATTTATATGATTTAACATTACAGGCATTAATGTTTGAACCCCTGGCATACCAGAAGGAGTATTTGGATATAATTTGTCCTTATTTTCTTTTAAATGCGGGGCATGATCTGAACCAATAGTATCATTAAAATTATTTTTTACTGCATACCACAATCTATCATAATGAGACTTATCTCTTAGAGGTGGATTCATCTGAGCATAAGTTCCAAGCTTGTCATAACAGTCTGGAGCATAAAGTGTTAAATGCTGTGGGGTAATTTCAAATGTAATATTTCCTTTGTGTTGAGATAAAAAATCAATTTCTTCTTTTGTTGTAATATGAAGCACATGAGCTCTTTTATTGTGCTTTTCTGCAATTCTTACAATTCTTCTAGTAGATGCTATTGCACATTCTACGCTTCTCCATACTGGATGTGAATGAACATCACCATCTTTAATTAATTTTTTATTTACTTTTAAGATTGCTTCATCCTCCGAATGAACCGCAACAACTTTTGATGCATTTTGAAAAACTTTATCTATATCTTCTTCTTCAGCAACCAATAAATTACCAGTTGAAGATCCAGCAAAAAGCTTAATTCCACAGCACCCATCCAACCCTTCTAAACTTGCTAAATCATCTGCATTATCTGCTGTTGCTCCAAAATAAAAAGCATGATTGCAATACATTCTATTTTTGGCGAGATCTAATTTTCTTTGGAACTCTTTCATATTTGAGGTTGGTGGATTAGTGTTTGGCATTTCAAATACACTAGTTATTCCTCCTACAATTGCTGCTCTACTGCCTGAATGAAGATCCTCTGTATCTGTTGATCCTGGTTCTCTAAAATGTGTTTGTGTATCTATACAGCCAGGTAATACTGTATGGCCTTCTGCATTTATTGTTTCTTTTGCTTCCCCTGAAATTTGTCCAATCTGTTGAATTTTTCCTTCATTTATACCAACATCAACGTCTTTCAATTCACCATCAATGTAACATTTCCCATTTTTAATTATAAGATCTAACATTTAGAGAAAAAGTTATTATATTAAAAAGAGTTATTAATCAAATATGAATATTAAAAACGTTTACATTTTAGACGATAGAGCAATTCTTTATATTAGTGGAGATGATGCAAAAGAGTTTCTTCAAAATCTTGTCAGTAATGACATAAATAAAGTAAACGATGTTAATAGTTGCTTTAGTTCATTGCTTACTCCTCAAGGTAAATTTTTGTATGAATTTATTATCGTGAAACATAAATCAGGATATATTATCGACTGTGAAAAAAAACAGTCAGATGGATTGTACAAACAATTATCGCTGTATAAGCTAAGATCAAAAGTTGAAATTCTTAATCTTAGTAATGAATTTGTTGTAGCAGCATTTTCTCATGAGAGATTTTTAACTTTTGATGAAGCAAAAGATCAATCTGGATTTACAATTAAATTTAGAGAAGATCCAATTTTTTTAGACCCAAGAAATAAAAAATTGGGCGCTAGATTAATTATTAAT
This sequence comes from uncultured Pelagibacteraceae bacterium, assembly GCA_902520685.1. Lineage (GTDB taxonomy): Bacteria > Pseudomonadota > Alphaproteobacteria > Pelagibacterales > Pelagibacteraceae > Pelagibacter. The sequence continues at coordinate 29,463 of CABYPE010000008.1, forward strand.
TTGGAAAAACTTTATTTATCTATAAAAAAACTAGATCTACATGATGCGAACTTGAATGAATATTATTCATTGAGTCATAGCCTTGGAATAGTTCCAAAAGATTTGAATAAGTTACAAAATAAGTTGTTTGGTATTGAATGTAATTATGAGGAATTAAATGGAATTGATTTCAAAAAAGGTTGTTACGTGGGGCAAGAAAATACTGCACGAATTAAATTAAAGAACAAGCTTTCAAAAAGGTTATTTCCAATTAATATAATTAATGGAAAATTGCATGAAGGTGAAAGTATCTATAATAGTGAAATCGAAATTGGTAAGGTTTTAATTGATAATGATTACCCTTTTGCTCTTATCAAATATTTAGATAAAAATTTTGATGCGAAACTTAATTTTAAAACTCAAGATGCCTCTATAAACATCAAAAAACCAGATTGGATCAATTAATATTAATAAATTTGGTGCGGTCGGAGAGACTCGAACTCTCATGGACTAGGTCCACACGGCCCTCAACCGTGCCTGTCTACCAATTTCAGCACGACCGCGATATGTCCCATAATAAATGAATGACAAGTATGTTTCAAATTGGTAAAAAATGTCATGGAATTTACACAAGAAGTGCGTAAAGCAACAGATCCTATTTATCAAAAAATTTCTAAGGTTATGCCTGAAATTGAGTGGTTAGTGCATGCTCCTTATATTCATAAAATCAATAAATTAAAAAAAGAAAAAAATGCTGTAATTTTAGCTCATAACTATCAAACACCTGAAATTTATCATGGAGTTGCAGATTTTTCTGCTGACTCATTAGCCTTAGCAATTGAAGCTTCAAAAACTTCAGCTGATATTATTTTAATGGCTGGAGTTCATTTTATGGCAGAGACTGCAAAATTAATGAGCCCTAATAAAAAAGTTATTCTTCCAGATATGGAAGCTGGATGTTCTTTATCATCATCTATTACAGGTAAAGATGTTAGATTATTAAAAGAGAAATATCCTGGGGTTCCTGTTGTGTCTTATGTAAACACTTCAGCAGAGGTTAAAGCTGAAACAGATGTTTGTTGTACATCAGCAAATGCAGTTAAAATAGTTAAATCTCTAGGTGTAAAAAGAGTAATATTTTTACCTGACGATTATTTAGCAAAATATGTAGCTTCTCAAACTGATGTTGAAATTATTTCATGGAAAGGAATTTGTATTGTTCATGATCAATTTAATAAAAAAGAAATTGAAGATATTAGAAAAAACAATCCTGGAATTAAAATTATAGCTCATCCAGAGTGCCCTCCTGACGTCATTGAGGCAAGTGATTTTGCTGGATCAACATCTGGGATGATCAAATACGTAAAAGACAATCAACCAAAAAAAGTAATGATGGTTACTGAGTGTTCAATGAGTGACAACATACAAATAGAAAATCCAAATGTAGATTTTGTTAAGCCATGCAATATGTGTCCTCATATGAAAAAGATTACTCTTCCAAAAATTTTAAATTGTCTTGAGAATGAAACTGGTGAAATAATTATGGAAAAAGAAACAATTGAGAAAGCCAGAATATCTGTAGAAAGAATGGCAGCTATTGGCAGATAATTAAGTGTCAAAAATTAAATTAAGCAAAGAATTTATTAAAAGTAATGTTAAGCTAGCATTAAATGAAGATCTTTATCCTTCGGGTGATATTACTTCAGGCCTAATTGATAATGATAAGGTCGTAACAGTTAAATTAATTTCAAATCAAAGTGCAATTGTTGGAGGGTTATTATTTGCCAAACAAACTTTTGCATTAATTGACAATAAAATAAAATTTATTATTAAGAAACAAGATGGTTCTAGAGTTAAAAAAGGGAATTTGGTAGCTTTAATTAAAGGCAAAGCAAAAAATATTCTAATAGCTGAAAGGGTATCTTTAAATTTTTTGTCTCATATTTCTGGAATAGCAACTAAAACAAATGAGTTTGTTAAATTAGCTGGAAAAAAAACCAAAATTTGTTGCACAAGAAAAACAATTCCTAATTTAAGAGTTATCCAAAAATATGCTGTTAAATTAGGAGGTGGTACAAATCATAGATTTAATTTAAGCGATGAATATTTAATTAAAGATAACCATATTGCTAGTTCAAAATTAAATAGTTTAGTTCTAAAGGCTATTAAGAATAAAAAAGGAAAAAAAATTACTGTAGAAGTTGATACAATTAGTCAACTTAAATCAATATTAGGTCTAAAATTTAATACTGTTTTACTCGATAACATGAGTATTAAAAATTTAAAAGATAGTGTGAAAATTGCAAAAAAGTATTATCAAACTGAAGCTTCAGGAAATGTAACTTTAAAAACTGTTAAAGCAATTGCATCTACTGGGGTTAATAGAATTTCGGTTGGGAGTATTACACATAGTGCTCCTGCAGTTGACTTTAAGTTAGAAATCTAATTCACAAACTTAGATAAGTCTGGTTTAAAATAGTTAGGACCTTTCATAACTTTTCCAGACTCATTGTAAATTGGTTTCCCCTTCTCATCTAACTTACTCATATTGGAGTTTTGAACCTCCTCGAAACATTGATCCAAATCTATTCCAAATGCGTGTCCTGCTCCATAAGTTACATATAATATATCTGTAAGTGCATCAGCTACTTCCAATAAATCCTTATTATTCAGAGCTTCTGTAAGTTCACCTAATTCCTCTTTTATCAAATCTATCCTTAATTTATTTATTTTATCAGTACTAAATGATGGTTTTGTTTTAACTTCCTGACCAAAAGTTTTCATGAAAGTGCCTACTTTACTAAAATTTGACATAATGCTCCTGTATGTTTTTAAAAATTTATTGTATGTTAATAATTATTTATTACTTAGAAATTAATCAATGAAATTAAGAAAAGAATTTGACAGTATTGGAGCTATAAACGTCCCTGATGACAAGTATTGGGGTGCATCAACTCAAAGATCTAATAAATTTTTTAATATAGGTAAAATTTTAGTAAATATTTCAATTATTAGGTCTATAGCAATAATTAAAAGATCAGCAGCAATTGTACATGCAAAAGATAAATTAATGGATAATAAGATTGCTAAAGCAATAATTAAGGCATCAGATGAAGTGATTAAGGGTAAACTAGAAGAAAATTTTCCTTTAAAAGTTTGGCAGACAGGTTCAGGCACACAAACAAATATGAATGTAAATGAAGTTATTGCTAATAGAGCAATTGAAATTTTAGGTGGCAAAAAAGGGACTAAAAAGCCTGTGCATCCAAACGATCATGTTAATAAATCACAGTCTACCAATGATGTATTTCCGACAGCAATGCATATTTCAATTGCAACTGAAACACTTAACAAATTATTACCCAACTTAAAAATTTTACAAAAAGAATTAAGAAAAAAATCGATAGAATTTAAAAACATAATTAAAATTGGAAGAACGCATTTACAAGATGCAACACCTTTGTCATTAGGACAAGAATTTTCAGGGTACTATACTCAAATTAAAAAATCTATAAATCAAATTGAATTGGCCCTTAAAGAAATTTTATATTTAGCGCAAGGCGGGACAGCTGTTGGAACTGGTATAAATACAAGAAAAAATTTTGATAAAAAAATAGTAAGTGAAATAAAAAGATTTACAAAAATTCCTTTTAAACCTGCTGAAAATAAATTTTCAGAACTTGCATCTCATGATTCAATAGTTAATTTTTCAGGTACTCTAAATACTTGCGCGGTTGCTTTAATGAAAATTTCTAATGATATAAGATTTTTAGGATCTGGACCTAGAGCTGGCTACGGTGAGCTGATTTTACCCGAAAATGAACCAGGTTCATCTATAATGCCTGGTAAAGTAAACCCCACTCAATGTGAAGCTGTGACTATGGTATGTGCACAAGTAATTGGAAACCATGGTGGCATAACTATTGCTGGAAGTCACGGTCACTTTGAGCTTAATGTATTTAAACCGATGATTGCACACAATATCCTACAATCTATTGATCTTATATCTGATAGTATAAAAAATTTTGCTTTGTATTGTGTGAAAGGAATAAGGGCTGATAGAAAAAAAATTCAAAGTCACTTAGACAACTCATTAATGTTGGTAACGGCGCTAGCACCTTATATTGGATACGATAATGCCGCAAAAATTGCAAAAACAGCACTTAAAAATGGCACTACTCTAAAAGCTGAGGTACTTAAAGAAGGTTTATTAAACGAAAAAGATTATAATAGAATTGTTGATCCAAGAAAAATGATTAGCCCGAGCTAATTATTTTAAAAAAATCTTTTACAGTATTTCTTAATATTACTTTATTTAAGACATCTTTTTTCTCAGAATTAAATTTATTTAAGTATTGATCAGAAATTTTTTTATCAATTCCATCAATATTTAGTTCGTTAAATTCAAATAACCCATTATCAAAACTAAAAATAAAATTTGAAGTGATTTGTTTAATATTTTTTCTATGATTTCTTATGATTTGAAAATGACTATAGAAATCCTGTATATTTCTAAAATTTATAGCAATATCTCCAATTAATTTTAATTCATTTTCATCAACAACAATACTAACGTTGTTGAAATCAAAGATAGTATTATTTTTAAAAACAAAATTTAAATTTGATATAAATATAAATCCTTCCTCAAACTGAATATTAAAATTTATCTTATCAACATGAGTTAAGTCATTCAATCCATCTATTACTACATTGATTTTACCATTCAAATTTTTATTATAAAAAATTTCAGACTTAAGAAAATTTATTAATATGGAATTATCCTCAAAAATTTTTTTAATTCGAATATTTTTAAAATTTAAATTTGATGAAAGAAAAAATGGTTTAATATTTATATTTCCGATAAATTTATCATCAATTGTTCTGAAAATTAATTTGTTATCTTTTAGACTATATTTAACAGTTTGATTTTTATTAATATATTTTAGTTCAATCTCTCCTTTTAAAATATCGTTATTATAATCTAGATTATCTTCAACTTGGAATTTAAGAGTGTCTAAATTTATTTTAGTATTAATATTCTTTTTAGTAATATCGTGCTTTAATTTTAATTTTATAGGTAAAT
>CABYPE010000009.1 GCA_902520685.1 uncultured Pelagibacteraceae bacterium
TAAAATTTCTTTTCCAAATGTTGTTGAAAAAAAATCAACTGTTCATGATAAATTTTGGTGTGTGCCACTTCCTAAAGGAAAAAATTATAAACGATTTTTAGATTTTCAAAATGATGTTGCGGTATCAGATATAGAAATTGCTTTAAAAGAGGGATATCGGTCAATTGAACATGTTAAGAGATATACAACTCTTGGAATGGCAACTGATCAAGGTAAAACTAGTAATCTTAATGGTTTACAATTAGTATCAAAAATAGAAAATAAAGTTGTACCTGCAGTTGGTCATACAACATTTAGACCTCCTTACACACCAGTTTCTATTGGAGCTATTGTTGGAAGAGAAGTTGGAAAACATTCAAAACCCACAAGAAAATCACCAATGCATAGATGGCATGAGAAAAACAATGCAGTTTTTGTAGATGCAGGTGTGTGGTTAAGACCTAGATACTACAAACAAGGTAACGAAAATTTATTTGAAGGTTCAAAAAGAGAAGCAAAAAATGTGAGAACAAATGTAGGAGTTTGTGACGTAACTACATTAGGAAAAATAGATATCAAAGGTCCTGATGCAGCCGAACTATTGAACAGAGTTTATACAAATGCTTGGTTAAAATTACCAGTAGGTAAAGCAAGGTATGGTGTAATGTTGAGAGAAGATGGAATTGTTATGGATGATGGAACAACTACAAGAATTTCTGAAAATCATTATCATATGACTACTACCACTGCACAAGCTGCAAATGTTCTTTCGCATTTAGAATATTATTTACAACTAGTCTGGCCAGAACTGAATGTTAATGTAGTCTCAACTACAGAACAATGGGCAGGGGCAGCAATAGCTGGACCGAAATCAAGAGATTTATTGCAAAAACTATTTCCAAACTACGATGTATCAAATGAGGGATTGCCTTTTATGGGTTATATGGAGGGAGATTTGTTTGGGGTAAAGGCTAGAATTTTTAGAATCTCATTTTCTGGCGAGCTAGCATATGAAGTAAATGTTGAATCAGATAATGGAAACTTTATGTGGGAAAAGATTATTGAAGTTGGTCAAGAATTTAAAATTCAACCATACGGCACAGAGGCATTATCAACTCTAAGAATTGAGATGGGGCATGTTGCAGGATCAGAACTTGATGGAAGAACAATTCCTTATGATAATTCTCTAGAAGGATTATTAAGTAAAAAGAAAGATTTTATCGGAAAAAGATCTTTAACCAGAGAAGCTTTTACAGCAGAAGATAGACAAAAAGTTGTAGGTGTTGTTCCTTTAGATAAAAAAACAAGTATTCCAGAGGGATCACATTTAGTTAAAGACTCAAATGCACCATTACCAAATCCAAAATTAGGTTATATTTCAGCATCTTGTTGGAGTGTTGAGTATGATAATCCATTTTCATTAGCAATATTGAAAGATGGAAAAAACATGATTGGTGAAAAATTATTTGTGATGTCTCCACTTAAAAATAAAGTAATCCCGGTTGAAATAGTTTCTTCACATTATGTTGATCCAAAAGGTGAAAGGGTTAGATCATGAGTTTAATATCAGCTTTAGCAAATGTTCATCCAACAGGTCAATTCGGTGATCATGAAGGTAAAAATGAAAATAACCTTTTAAAGATTTCAGAAATAAAGAATTTACTTATAGTTCAAATAGTTCAGTATAAAAATTCTACAATTTCAATAGAAAGTAGTGAGATTGATGGCCTAAGATTAAAAGATGAACCATTACGAGTGGTAAATAATAGTGATACAAGAATATTATGGAATGGACCACACAATTGGCTTTTAGTGTCAACAAAAAAAGAATTGTTTAAAAACATTTTACAAAATTTTCAAGAAACAGATTTTGCCGTAACAGACCTATCTCATTCAAGAGCTATAATTCAAATAGAGGGACAAGAAGTAAAAGAAATTTTAAAGAAAGGGTGTCCTTTTAATTTCAATATTTTAAAAAAAAATAATTCAATAAATTCTATTTATAATGGAATAGCTTTCACTGTTGATATGCTAAATGACAATCCTGATAAGGTAAGATTATTTACTCTTAGAAGTTTTGGAGAATCTTTGTATCACTCTATTACAGACGCATCTCTAGAATTTGGTTTTAAATCATTATAAATGTTTTAATCACGTGTAGCGATATAAACACCTATTGTGGTAATTAAGAATCCTAAAACGTCTAAATTAGTTAAACTTTCATTTAAAAAAAGCCAAGCCATGAAAGCAGATGTTGCGGGAACTAAAAAAAATATTGAAACAGTTTTGCTTGCTGAGTTATTTTTTATTAAATACATTAATATTGTAAAAGCCCCAAAAGATACTAGAAATATTTGATGACTCATTGCAATCAAAAATGTTTGAGTAAAATCTATATAAGGTTTTGCAAAAAAAATGATGATTATAATATGAAAAGTTACTCCTCCTAAAGCCTGATACATATTGCTTACTGATAATGGAATATTATTACTAATTTTTTTTTGCCAAATGGTGGATGATGTAATTGCAATTAAAGCTATTATAGTCGCAATCAAACCTATCATTGGAATATTAGAGCCCACATCAAATCCCAAAACTATAGTTGCACCTGTAAATCCAAGTAAAACACCAGTCCATTGTTTAATACTAACTTTTTCATTTAATATTGGCCCACTCAAAGCATTAGTTAATATTGGCTGAAGAGTAACAATAAGAGCAGCTATTCCTGTCGGCATTCCTCTTGAAATTGAAAAGAAAACTCCACCTAAATATATTCCATGGAAAAGAACGCCACTAAAAAAAGATTCTAAAAAATTTTTCTTACTTATTAATATATTTTTTTTTGAATAAAATGAAAACGCAAAAAAACCAACTGTTACAATAGAAAATCTGAAAGCAAGTGCTGCAAACGGATCACTATTATCAATTAATGGCTTAGTTGTTATGAATGCAGAAGACCAAAGTATAACAAATAAAAATGGAAATATTTTTACCATGAGTTCTTATAAACTATAATCAAGCTTATTTTGTCCATAAATTAACCTAGTTTGGACTCTTTATTGTTTGAGCCAATAGCACAAATCACTTAAAGTCTCTATATGATTTCAAAGAGTTTAAAAATTTTACTATTGATAACTTCACTTGTTTTTACAACAGGCTTTGCTCCAATAATAGCTTTTGTAGGACCTGCAACAACAATAATAACTTCTGGTAACATTTATAAAGCTAGTGCTCAGTTGATTATTGATCAAAGTATTAAAAAGAAAACTGGAAAAAATTCTCTTACATTAGTTAAAGAAGAAATAGAAAAAAAAGAAGCAGAAAAAAATTTACAAAAAGAATTACGACTTTTAGTTGAAAAGAGAATAAAAATTACGAGACAAAAGCTTGATTTTGAAAAAATTAATCAATAATTTTTAAAACAATTAGATTTTCTCTCTTACTTTCTTTGCACCATAACTCATAACTTTCACACATTCTCCACAAATGATCAAAAGCTCTTTGAGATAATTCTAATGGATAATGACTTTTAGCAAAATATAAATCTGGAAATTGTATTAACTGTTTAATTACCATGTCTTTTTGGACTTGTAATAATCTTATTGTTTCCTCAGGAATTTTTTTCTTTGTTTTTGGATCAATAGATTTATTTTTTTTTAACTTTATAAACCAGTCATCATGAAATTTTCCAGAGCTTATATGGGTATAGGTCTCAGAGCCTATAAAAGCTTCAATAGCATCTACATTATTCAAATATGGATTTTTTTTCTTTATTTTGCAAACTTCTAAATAGATTAACTCAGCAACAAATAATACATATGGTTTTTCTTTAGATGACATTGATCATTTTTTATATTTTTTCATTGCCGCATGAGCTAATATTAAATTTGGATCTAAAAAAATTTTTGATTTTTTAATATTTTTAAATGATTTAAATGCAAAAATTGCAATAGGTAATTCTGTGCATCCAAGTATTATTTTTTTACATTTTTTTTTTATTAAAAAATCAATTGCGGGTTTAATAATTTTATTAGCATTTTTGACTTTACCCATTTTTACAAGCTTGATCGCTTTGTTGACTGACTTTTTTTGAAGTAAAGTGTTTGGAAAGATTAAATTATATCTTTTATCAAAAAATTTGTTATATATTCCTGTCCTTAAAGTTCCTTCTGTTGCAAGCAAACCAATCGATGAATTTTTTTTACACCTTTTAAGTGTATGATTAAAAACTTCCTTAGGCATGTTAATTATAGGTAATTTAATTTTTTTCTTAATATCATCGTACCAATAGTGAGCTGTATTGCAGGGTATGACTATAAATTTAGATTTACTTTTTTTGAGTAACAGACAACCTTTTAGTAAACTTTTTAAAACTAATAAATATTTTTTTTTACTTTTTTTATTAACCAATCTATTTGATAAATTTCCAGTATGAACTCCAATTGACTCAGGTCTGCCCGGAATATTTGCTTTATTATAAAGTAAAAATAAAGGATACTCTTGGTCAATTTTACCTCTATTTAAAATTGCAAGTTTATTGCAGAAATCAAGTCCGGCTTGTGTACCCATTCCTCCTAAAATACCAATCATAATTTAATTATTTTTTATTTATTTGATTATTTTGTCCTCTCATAAAAGTCAAAATTAAACAACCTTTTTCTGTGAAAGAAGAATGACTACTATTAGGTTCGTAAGAAACAAAATCTCCCTTTTTAAAAATAGTACCATCTGAATCTATTAATTCACCATCTAGTATTAAAAATTCTTCATGACCAGAATGAATATGGGGTATCGTTTTAGTTCCTGGTTCTAATTTTGAAATATAACTTCCAAAATTTGTTTTTTCATCAAAACTAATTTTATGCCAAGTCCAACCAGCGATTGGCTCACCATATTTATCAAATGGTTTAAATATTAGATTATCTAATTTTGTTATTTTCCTTTTATCCATAAATAAAAGAATAGATTATTGGCTATAAAAATAAATCAAATCTATTTTAAAGATTTGAATTATATATAGCCAATATTTGATATTATGAAAATTATGCAGTTTTTAAGTTAACTGCTGAAGGACCTTTAGGACCATCTTCAACATCGAAAGTCAAAGCCTGACCCTCATCTAAACCGTTCATACCAGCATCTCTTACAGCTGAAACATGTACAAACACATCTTTTTCTTTATCTTCTCTTTCAATAAAACCAAAACCTTTGGTTGGATTGAACCACTTTACTTTACCTTGTAGACTCATATTTATCTTCTTACTTTTTGTTATTTTAATTTATTACTTATAATTAAGTAACAATGGCTTTCTTTATAAAATTATGAGTTTTGTCAACTAAATATATTAATATAGAACTATAAAATTCTAATTGTTGTCTAAATGTTTAGTTAAATAGAGTGAATTAACGTCCTCTTTGTAATGAGCAAAAGGCTTACAAGGCTTAAATCCACAATTATTAAATAGTGTTCTAGCTGGAGCAAAAAAATTACTTGACCCTGTTTCAATACTTAATCTTTTAATATTAAGTTTTTTTGCCTCACTAATAAGATGATTTACTATTTTTATACCATTTCCTTTACCTTTAAAATTCTCGTGTATTCTAATAGATTTAAATTCACCATGATTTTGACTAAGAAATTTTAAAGCACCACAGCCCATTAATTGATTTTCTTCCCATAAACTCCAAAATTTTATTGATGACACTTGAAGACCAGGAATATCTAAAACATGAGCACTTCCTTCAGGTGAAGCAGCTCTTAATTCAATAAAGTGTTCTTTTAAAAGTTTATTAACTTCAGGATGATCAAAATTACCTTCAATTGATATAAGCATTATTTTAAAGTTGTTAAATGACCCATTTTTCTTTTTTCTTTTATTTCTTTTTTAAGATAATCAAAAAGAAATTGATTGTCATTTATTTTTGGACTTTCTCTATACGGAATAATTTGTTTTCCTATAAGATTAACCATTTCTGCATTACAAATTTTTTTTAAAGGAGTTTGCTCTAGAGAGCATACAGCTCTTATATGATTCTCAAATTGACTTACGTTATATGCATTAATAGTCAAATGACCTGAGTTATGAACTCTTGGGGCAATTTCATTAACATATAAGTTATCATTTCGATCTATAAAAAATTCCACACAAAGTGTTCCAATATACTTTAGTTCCTCGGCAATTATAATTGCCCATTCTCTTGATTGATCAAAAAGTTTTTGATTAATTTCTGCTGGGATTTTTGAGTGTCTTAAAATTTGATCTTCATGAGTATTTTCAATTGGCTCATAAACTTCATACTTATTATTATTAAACCGAGTAATTATTACAGAGATCTCTTTTTTTAATTTAACTAATTTTTCTAAAATATAATCATTTTTAAAATTAATATTTAGAGAATTTATTTCATTTAAATTTTTAATTGGATGTTGTCCTTTACCATCGTATCCCATAGTTGTTGTTTTTAATATACCTGGTAAAAAATCATTTAATGGTAATAGATCTTCTTTATTTCTGATGTGAGCATATCTAGTGGTTCTAATATTCAATCTATTAATAAAATCTTTTTCTGCTAAACGGTGTTGAATTAAACGATTTATAGATGGTTTTGGTGATACAGTTTTTAATTTGTTGAGTTCATTTAAAGTCTCAAAAGGAATATTTTCGAATTCATAAGTAATAATATCTATTTTACCAGCAAACTCATAAATTTTATCTCTATTATTATATTCACCATAAATAAATTCATCACAAAACTTTTGCGCAGGAGCATCTTGATCATCACAATAAATAGTAGTTTTAATATTTAGTTTTTTTGCAGCACTAGCAAGCATACTACCTAATTGCCCACCACCAATTATCCCAAGTTTTATTTCTGACATTATCTTGGATATTTTTTAATAGATTTAGTTTGAGATTTTCTCCAACTCTTAAGTTTATTCTTAATTTTTCGATCAGTATTACTGAGAATCGATGCAGCTAGTAAAGCAGCATTAATTGCTCCATCCTCACCAATAGCAAGAGTTCCTACAGGAACTCCTTTTGGCATTTGGGCAATTGATAATAAGCTATCTAAACCTTTTAATTTCTTACTTTCAACAGGAACACCTAATACTGGGACTGAAGTTAAAGCCGCAATCATCCCAGGTAAATGGGCTGATCCTCCAGCACCTGCAATAATAACTCCAATATTGTTTTTTTCAGCTTTTGATGCATATTCGTACATTCTTTTAGGAGTTCTATGGGCAGAAATTATTTTTGTCTCAACTACAGCCCCTAGATTTTTTAATGTTTTTACACATAATCTCATTATCTTGTAGTCGGACTGACTACCCATAACGATTGAAACTTTTAGAGTTTTATTTTTATTCATATTGGAGAAAAACTTTATTTCAAAATATACTTAAAATTTCAATAAAATTCATAGAAATTGAAAATACATATTGATATGATTTGTTAACTAATTAATGAATTTTAGAATAGATAATCTGCAATATTGCAACTGGTCTCGAAAAATTTTTGAGATTAATAGAGAAGCAAGTTTAGATGCAGTTCATGTTACGATAGTTTATCATGAAGATTTTGATGAACTGCTCGTTGAAATCAAAAAATGGGATGAATTATTTAAGAATAATTCAGATTTAATCTTTTTAGGTAAGAATTTTGAGGATATAAAAAAAGCTCACAAAGAAAACAAAACATCTATTTTCTTTGGTTTTCAAAACTGCTCACCTATTGAAGATGATATTAATCTTGTTCAAAAAGTGCATGAACTTGGATGTCGATTTATGCAGCTTACTTATAACAATCAATCTTTATTAGCTACAGGATGCTATGAAAAAATTGATAGTGGTGTGACTAATTTTGGTAGAGAGGCTATTAAGGAAATGAATAGGGTAGGTATAGTTGTTGATATGTCTCATTCTGCTGAAAAAAGTACTTTCGAAGCAATTGAAATTAGTGAAAAGCCAATAGCTATTACTCATGCTAATCCATTTTTTTGGCATCCAGCAAAAAGAAATAAATCAAATGATTTACTTAAAACTTTAGGAGACAGTGGAGGAATGTTAGGTCTTTCTTTATATCCTCATCATTTGAAGAATAACACTAATTGTAATTTAGAAAGTTTTTGTGAAATGACAGCAAGAACAGCAGAAATTATGAATGTAAGAAATATTGGAATTGGTTCTGATCTTTGTTTAGATCAACCTGACAATATTGTAGAATGGATGAGGAATGGTACTTGGTCTAAGACTAAAAAATATGGTGAAGGTTCAAAAGTTAAACCTGGTTTTCCTAAACAACCCGATTGGTTTCAAGATGCTAGAGGGTTTCAAAATTTAGAAAATGGATTAAGAAAAGTTGGATTTTCTGAGGATGAGACCAATGGTATACTTGGTAATAATTGGTTTAATTTTTATAAGAATATTTAAATGAAAGTTCAATTAAGAGACCCTAATATAATAATGAAACTATCTAGACTTGGATCTTTTCATCAATCTAAATTGTCTTTTTTAAGAAGTTTTTTAGATGAGTTTAAAGATTGGGAATTTAAAAATGATTTATTTGATTTGGACGAAAATGGTTTTGGCACAGTAATTTATTCTTTTAAGAAAAAAGATAGAGTTTATTCTTTAATTTGTTATGCCAATAACATTAGCGATGAAGAAAGATCGGATAGAGTTATAGCAACTAAATGGGATGCTGCTTTTACATTACATGATGGAATACCGTCCAAAAGTGACATTGAAAGATTGAGAAATGAGGTTCCAAGGCAAGAAGTTGGTAGATTGTCCTATAAAGAATTAACACTATCAAGGGCTAATAAGTCAGTTAGAGTATTTAACCATGTGGTCGATAGATTAAGCAAAGGTCAGCAACCAGATTTAGAACTTTTAAATAAGGTTGGGTATCTTTATAGAACAACCGCAGTATATGGGTCTGGTAAATTTGGGTTAGCAGATAGGTTTAGAATAAAAAATAGAGAAGAAATTAATGGCCCTTTTAGACTAGAAATGATGTTAGTGTATTTAGTAAGACAATTTACTTTTGATCAAGTGAATCATATTGCTAAATTTAAAAGCCCTAAAACAGCAGTTAAGCTAGATAATAGAATATGTAAAAATCTAGGAATAGGAAATTCTACTGGCTTAGGTATGGCGCCATTTATAGTAAATCATCCAACACTCTTAAATAACTGGATTATGAGTAGAGAAGTTGCTTTAAAAGAAATTCGAGAGATAAAAAAAGCAAGCCCAGAAGAAATTAAAATATTTAAAGAAAGTTTAAGAAATTCAATAAAAAATATTACAAGCTGGAACACAGAAAGTGAATATCAGCAAAAAAAGATTAATTCGCTTTTAGATAATATCCAAAAATTTTTAAGGTTTATTGAAAAAAAATTCAATTTTGAAACTGATTACCCCTTTAATCGAATATATTTGTGGCTAGAAGAAAATAAATGTGAGGAATGTATAGAGTATGTTGTATCTATGATGCTAGAACCTTTCGATGATATTGTAAAACCATTGATTAGAAAAATGAGCTCAGATGAAGATCAATATTTTACAATACCTACCGATAGAACAGTTGAAGATTTACGAATTATTATTGAAAAAAGATATTCTAATATTCTAAAGATCAATTTTGAAAAAAAAGAAAATTATAAAAATTTTTGGTTTATTTCAAAAAATAAAGAAGAACCAAGATATGCTGATAGATTTGAGGAAAATGGTTCAGATCTAGAACAACCACTTGCAATTGCAAGAGATATCAAAAAGTTACATGAAATTTTGCTTAAAACAAAAAATAGTTTAACAATTGATAAATTTCTAATAGAAAATGCTGATCTAAGGCATGTTACTAGAAGAGCTTTTATTATTGAAAAATTTCCGTATTCTGAAATTCAAGACAATACAATTGGAGAAAAGGTAATTCCTATTGATATGCTTCGATTAAAATTATCTTTTTTTGGAGCACTTAAATTTGATCCAAGATCAGATAAATGGTTAAGAATATGCATGTTCCAAGGTGCGCCACTTCCAAAGGATTTAAAAAATTTTGATCCACACTGGGTTTATAATTCCTAATTATTAATGAAATCTTTAAGTGAAATAGACACTACTTCAAAACGAGCAAGTAAAGCTGTAGGTTTTTCATGGGGTGAAGCAGAAGAAATTGGTAAAAGTATTAGGCTTTTAGAATTATTCGGGTTTCAAGGTATTAAGAACCTAAATCATTATTACAATTTAAAGATTAATCAAAAATTTGAGAATTTAAGTTTAATAAAAGCAAATAATATATCGAAAAATAATTATTATTGTCCAATCACACTAGGTATTAATTTTCTTGATCAAATTAGAAGTCTTGAAAAATATAAACAAATCAAATTTAATAAAGTTGCTTTCCCTTTACTAATGCTTTCTTTCTTAAGTAGAAGTTCTGAGATTATTGGAAAAAAAATAAATGTAAGATTTGATGATGCTGAATTTTTATTAAATCTGAATGTAAATATAGCATCAAACCTATTAAATAATGATTGTCCAATAAATGCAGATAATTTTGAAGTGAACATAATTGACAATAAAGATAATTTTTCAGAAGAAGATTGGAAGAGTTTATATAAAATATCTGAACAAACATTTGTGGAAGAAACAGATAGTTCAAAGCAGGGAGCTGCAGGAGCTGGATTGACTGATAATGATTGAAGACACTAAAAAAGAAATAATAAATGATGACAATATTAGTGATTTAAATGATATTTGTGAAGAATGTAAAGACAAAGAGGATAGTGTTTCACAAAACTTAATTCTAACAGGCTACAAGATTTGTAAATCTTGTAGAATTTCAAAAACAATTTTTCCAATCTAGATATTATTTACTGGCAAAACATTCATTCTACTCATTACAAACGATATTGATAAAAAAGCAATTATTAAAAACGATAAAAAGACTATTCCAAAAGATTTGAAATTTGATTTTAGATTTAAGATTTGTTTAGTAGCTATTATTAAAGCAGCGAAGATCCAAAATTGAGTGATAAAAATAATTGGTACCATTAACTCAGGTGTAACGGCAAAAAACCTAATCAATCCTGGTGCATGTGCAAATCCAACAGCTGTTAGAACCTTTTTAAATGGAACTTTAGTTTGTTTATCTGGAAAAAGCTTAACTCCTATTACATAAATAAAAATACCCCACACTAACCAGGTAATTATTGCAGTAAGACCTGACATTGCAACAGCTGTTTTAATTATAGTATTAGCAGCAACTGCCCCAGCAATACCATCAAGAATCATTATTAGGCCTGCAAAATAAATTGCTGCTTCACCAAAATTCTTGTTATCGCTATAGAGGGTTTTATCTAATTTAATTGATTTAAAAACTATATCTAAAAATTCACCAAACATTATTTTCTTTTATTTTTTTGTTCTTTATAAGAAACAATTAATGGAATTAGTATTAAAGCAATAGTTATTATAATGCAAACTGCTATTAAAAAACCTTTAGTCATTTTTAAGGGGAGTACAATACTCCCCTCTAAAATAAGTTAACCTTTTACAACTTCTCTTGTATTTGCATTAAAGGACTCTTTAAATGGAATATCCACTATCACTGCTTCTACTGGTGAACCTGGTTGATTAGAGTATTTTTCTGGTAGGTGGATTTTGTATTTAGTTCCAACTTTTCCTTTTGGAAATCCATTTGCATTTAATGTCCCATCAAATGGAACATATCCCATTGCAATATTAGTTTTCTTTTCAGGATGATACCAAGGAGAAGTTATGAATCCTACTGGGTCCCCCCCATCTTCATTTGAAATTAACCAAAAATCAGGTGCGTAATCCTCAATTGGCTTTCCTCCAAATTCAAGTCCTACCAATTGAAGCTTATAAGGTTTTTTACCAGCCTTAAGATCATCTTTCATTTTTTCTAATGCCACTTTACCCACATAATCTGCTTTCTTATTCCATTCGCCTTTACCAGATAGTGAAACTTGATAACCTAAGTTACACTGAAATGGATTATGTTGTTGATCCATATCTTGTCCCCATGAAAGAATTCCAGCTTGAATTCTTCTATGGTGAGCAGGCGCAATTACCATCAAGTTATGTTTTTTTCCTGCTTCTAGAACAGAATTCCACATATCTTCAGCATACATAGTTGCGTTTCTTAAATATATTTCATATCCAGCTTCACCTGAGAAACCAGATTGTGAAATTACACAACTTCTTCCACCAACTTTAACTTCTGCTAGTCCATAAAAAGGCATATTATCAAAATCAACCTGATCTCCACAAAGATCTTTCATCAAAGCTTTTGATTTAGGTCCTTGAATTTGAACTGGACACGCATCTATTTCTTCTACTGTGCAATTAAATTTTTGATCAGCATTTACACCTTGAAGATACATACCAATATCAGAATCAGATAATGAAAACCAAAACTCATCTTTTGAAATTCTTAGAAGAATTGGATCATTTAAAACTCCACCATATGCGTTACACAAGATTACGTATCTTGCTCTCATAGGAGAAATTTTTGTTGCATCTCTAGTTATTACATAGTCAGTAAATTTTTCTGCGTCCGGACCCTTAACTCTGATTTGTCTTTCAACAGCAACGTTCCACATAGTAACGTGATTTACAATTGCATCATACTCAACCATAGCTCCACCATCTTCTGGTTTTACGTATCCTCTTGGGTGATAAATACGATTATATACAGTTGCTCTCCAGCATCCTGCTTGCATTGATAAATGCCAATAAGGTGATTTTCTTACCCTCGTTGAAATTAACATTTCTACTTTTGTAGGACCACTTTGTCTTAAATTATATGGCACTTCACGATCTGATTGATCAACTGAAGTAACATGTTTTATTTTTGTATAGTCAAATTCTTTAGACATAACTATTCTCCTTCAACCACTTGTTAGTTTCCTTCAAGCCGCCGAATGTATAAATGTGGAAGAAATCAGTATGCGATTTAACTTTCCCAATTAAATCATTAGGGTCTTTAGGTTTCAATAAATCTAACGCCTTACTAAAATTAGATTTAAGAAAGTTAAGGGAATTTTTTGCTCCTACAATATTAGCAAATTTTATCAAGCTAGTTATTTTTAGAGGTCCAGTGATTCCCACATGCACTGGTACGCTTTGTTTAGAGATAAAATCTATAATAGGCTGAGGATCAAGCAACCATTGAGTTACAATGTAATCAGCATAAGGCTTTTTATCTATCATAGCTTTTTCTAAATTTGAATCGGATATATCAGGACTCCCCTCTGGGTGTCCAGCGATTCCTATCTTCATTTTTTCAAAATAACCAGTTTCTAAAAGTTGAAACGAGCTATCAAATTTACCTAATGGTTCTCTCCCACCACCAATGATTAAAGCTTGTTTAACTCCTCCGTCTTTACACATATCAACATAGTCTTTAAGCTCTTTTTCGTTATGCATAGATCTAGCCGGAAAATGGGGTACCGGATTAAATCCTTTTTTGACTAGTTCAATAGCTTTTTGGGCAGTTTCTTTATAATCACCCCCTGGTAACATTGTAATATATACATCGTTAACTGGCGGTACAGTTTCAAGATCGGTAGTTGGGCCAATTTCTAAAGAAAAATTCATTTTCTAGATCATTATCCTTTTTAAAAAAGCTGTCAAAGAAATTTATCAATAACTTAAAACGAAATTTGTTGCTTAAAAATAACCTCATGATAATTTTTTTTGTGGATAAAAATCTTAAAAATTTACCTCTTTCAAAAATACTAGATATTGAAAAATTAAATAATGTAGAGAAGTCAATAGAACTCGCTAATGGCTTGCCAAATGAGTGCTATACAAATGCTGATTATTTAGCCCATGAAAGAGAGAAGATTTTTTTTAACAAATGGACAGTGATTGGCGTTGGAAGCTCAATACCAGAAATTGGAGATGCAAAACCATACAATCTACTCGGGATTCCTTTGATTTTAATTAGGGATAAAGAAATGAAGATACGAGTATTTCATAATGTATGCAGCCACAGAGGTTACAAGCTTTTAGACAAAGCCTGCAAACTTAAAAATGTTATCAGATGTCCTTATCACTCTTGGTCTTATGATTTTAAAGGCAATTTGGTAGCAACGCCCCATATTGGTGGTTTGAATATTCATCAATCTAAAAAATTTGATAAAAATAAAAATTGTTTAAAAGAAGTGAGAACAAATATTTGGATGGATATTATTTTTGTTAATATTAATTCAGATGAAATAGATTTCAATGAATATATTAAGCCCCTTGAACAAAGATGGTCAAAATTTATAAATAAAGATGATCAAAAATTAATAATACATTCAAATGATTATGGGTATTTTAATCTTGAAGTGAAAAGTAATTGGAAATTTGCGATTGAAAATTATTGTGAAAGTTATCATTTACCAACCATTCATCCTGAGTTAAATAAAGTTTCTAACATTAACGACCATTATCATATACAGGGGGTACCAAATAGATTTGCTGGACAAGGAAGCAAAAAATATGAGCAACCAATAAAGGGTAATAAGAAATTTGAGACATTTTCTAATTGGGATAAAGATTGGTTAAAAAATTCAGAATATGTGGCACTTTTTCCAAATGTTATGATAGGTTTACATATTGATCACTTCTATGTTTTTTGGTTAGAACCTATTTCAATGAATAAAACAAAAGAACATATGCAGATATATTATATCGGAAATAAGAGTGCAAATGGTCATGAGTTAAAAGATTTAAGAAAAGAAAATGTAAGATTTTGGAAAGATGTTATGACTCAAGATATAAATGCTTTAGAATGCATGCAGAATGGTAGAAATTCTCCATTTTTTAATGGTGGAATTTTTTCCCCTATAATGGATCAACCAACTCATCAATTTCATAAATGGGTCGCAGAAAGTTTAATCTGATATGAAAATAGTTCTTATAATGGGTTTGCCTGGATCAGGCAAAACAACCTTGGCCAATGAACTAGGCCCATTGCTTAATGCAAAACGATTAAATGCTGACGAAGTTAGAAAGGAGGCAAATGATTGGGATTTTTCTGAAGAAGGAAGAAAAAGACAAGCAAAAAGAATGGCTGACTTTGCTAAAAAATTAAGAAGTGAAGGTAATTATGTTGTTGCAGATTTTATCTGCCCAACTCCTGAAGCAAGAGCATTATTTCCTGCCGATTATGTAATATGGATGGATACAATTAAAGAAGGAAGATTTGAAGATACCAACAAAATGTTTATTAAACCTGAAAAGTTTAACTATCATGTGACCACTATGGATGCTAAAAATTGGGCACCAAAAATTTTTAAGGAAATAAATAATGGCATATCAGTGGGATAACAAAAAACCAACAGCACAAATGCTAGGTAGATGGCAACCATTTCATGACGGTCATTATACACTATTCACAGAAATAATAAAAAAAACAGGTCAAGTTTGTATCCAAATCAGAGATGTTCAAGGAGTTGATGATAATCCATTTGATTTTGAGACTGTTAAAAAAAATATTGAAGAAAGATTGAACCCTGAATTTGAAGGAAGATTTAAAATTATGCTTGTACCAAATATTACAAATATTTGTTATGGTAGAGGAGTTGGTTATAAAATAGAAGAAATTGAACTTTCAAAAGAAATTCAAGAAATCTCTGCTACAAAAATAAGAGCTAAAATGAGAGAAGAGGGCAAACTCAAATAATTCTCAATGAAAATTAAAGTCATTAAAAAAAAAGATATTTCTAGGGTAATTATTAATGATCCAAAGACTTATAATTCTTTATCTTATAGAAATTTAAGCGATCTAATAAGAGTTTTTAAAATATTAGATAATGACAATAAGGTTAAAGTAATTATTTTAGAAGGAGCAGGTAAGGGATTTAGTGCAGGACATAATTTAAATGAGGTTAGAAATTTAAAAAAAAAAGAAAAATATAAAAAATTATTCAATCTTTGTTCTAAATTGATGCTTCAAATAGTAGAAGGTAAAAAACCAGTTATTGCTAAAATTCATGGTGCAGCTTATGCAGCTGGATGTCAACTAGCTGCGAGTTGTGATTTGGCATATAGCACCAAAGATGCTTTATTTGCAACACCTGGAGTAAATATTGGATTATTTTGTAGCACACCTATGGTTGCTGTTAGTAGAAAAATTAACAGAAAACCAATGATGAAAATGTTGCTCACTGGTGATCCAATTACAGCAAATTATGCAAAAGAAATAGGTTTAATTAACGATTATTTTTCAAAATCAAAATTAGATAATGAAGTTTTAAAAATTGCTAAAAAAATTTCATCAAAATCTAATCTTACTATCAAAATAGGTAAACAGGCCTTTTATAAACAATTAGAAATGCCTTTAAGAAAAGCCTATACTTACACAAGTAAAATGATGACTTTAAACATGATGGCTATGGATGCTAAAGAAGGTATTTCAGCATTTCTTGACAAAAGAAAACCTGTTTGGAAAAATAAATGAATATTAAAAATTTTTTAATTGTTATATTTATAGTAGTTGGACTCTATGTAGTTTTAGATTTTAGAGATCATAATTTTAAAAGAGCTATTGATGCATGTGTAGCAGGCAGTCAAAAGTTAGAACAACCAATGACTATTGAAGAAGTAAAAAAATTCTGTAAAGAACAAATTCTAGCAAAAAATAAATAGTTGAATGAGTGAAATAAAAGATATTCTCTCTAAATATAAATCTATTGCCATGATTGGGGTCAGCAAGGATCAAAAAAAAACATCAACAATAGTTATGAAATATATGCAAGATTATGGTTTTAAAGTTTATCCAGTAAATCCATCTGCTAAAGGTGAAAAAATTTTGGGTGAAGAAGTTTATGCTAAAGTAACAGATATAGAGAAAATTGTAGATATAGTTGACGTATTTAGACCATCTAAAGAGGTTTATGGAATTGCGGAGGATGCAGTAAAAATCGGAGCAAAAGTCTTATGGTTGCAGCTTGGAATAAGGGATGAAAAAGCAAAAAAATTAGTTGAAGCTAACAAAATGGATTATATTGAAAATAAATGTACTAAGATGGAATATCAAAAGTATTTTTTAAAAATAAACCAAGCATTTCCTGTGTTATCTGAATAGATGTTATCAGAAAAAAAAAGGTTATATTCGGTAGTTTTATTAGTACTTATTTGTGGAATATTTCTTCGATTTATTCAAATTAACTTTGAAAGTTATTGGCTCGATGAAATGGTTTCTTTTTGGATAGCAGATCCAAAAATTAGCTTTGAGCAAACAATAATAAGAAATAGTTATATTAGTCAATCACCTCCATTATTTGATTTAATATTAAAGTATTTTTTTTTAATTTTTAATTACGATCCATATATAGGAAGATATTTAAATTTTATTTTTGGAATTATATC
Organism: uncultured Pelagibacteraceae bacterium; assembly: GCA_902520685.1. Classification (GTDB taxonomy): domain Bacteria; phylum Pseudomonadota; class Alphaproteobacteria; order Pelagibacterales; family Pelagibacteraceae; genus Pelagibacter. The sequence continues at coordinate 17,372 of CABYPE010000009.1, forward strand.
AATTCCATTACTAACTATTCTTTCTTTGAATATTAAAAAAAATTATTCATTTTTGTTAACTTTGTTTTTGGTATGTACTAATATTTACCTTATAAAATATTCCCAAGAAACAAGACCATACATACTTATTTTTTTATTAAGTATACTTAATATAATTATATATTTTAAATTAAATGATTTTACAGGTGACCATACAAAAAAAAGTCTATTAACATTCAGTTTTATTATAATTTCAATTTTTAATTATTCTGCTCATCCTTTTACATTGATAATATTATATTCACAAATATTTCATTCTTTATATTTAAAAATAGTTTATGGTAAAAATTTAAAATTATTTCTACTCTCATTGTTCGTAATTATCATTTTTTATCTATCAATTAACTATAATTATTTATTAGAGCAATTGTCTTATAAAGAATATTTCCTAGAACAAGAAAATTGGAAATTTTACTACAATTATTATTTTTCAAGATTTTTTGGTTCAAAGATTATGGGATTAATTTATTTAATAACTTTAATATTTTTAATCTACAAATTTAAAAAAAAAATTTTTTTACATGATCAAAAGTATTTATTTCTTTTCATTTTATTAATTTTTTCTTATATCATTCCTTTATTTTATGGTTTCGTTAAAACGCCTGTTTTGACTGATAGATATATAATCTTTGTTTTAATTCCAATTTTTTTGTTAATTTCAAATTTGATTTTTGAAATTAAAGATAAAAAGCTTAAAATTATCTTAATATCGTTTTTATTGATACCTACAATTATAAATAATTATATTGAAATTAAACATAGAAAAATAGCCAAACCTGAATTTGATTTATTTTTTGAGGAAATTAGAGATAAAAATGTAAAAAATTTTAAAGTTCTTGGTAACAATAAAATAGTAATTTTAGTCGAAAATTATATGGAAAATTTATCTAATTTTAAAAAAAATGAATATCAATTTATTTATAAAAAAGATGAATTAACAAATAATTCGCTTGTTTGGGTAGTTTGTTATGAGCCAATTAATGATTTTAATTGTAATAATATAGATTTTGATAATAAATTAAATATGTTATCAGAAAAAAAATATTTCTTATTAAGTTCAAGATTATATAAATTTGAAACTAAATAAAAACTAGTAGATGCATTAATGAAAAAAATTTTTATAATTTATGGTCATTATGATGACAAATCTTTTAATGCAGCTATTAGGGATACTTTTAAAGAAACAGCTGAGAAAAAAGGTTATTCAGTAGATATAGTTGATTTATATAAAGAAAAATTTGATCCTGTGTTCGCGGGAGAAGAACCAGATCAAATAGTTCAAAATCATAGAAAAAGAATAGAAAATTCTGATGCATTAATATTAATTGCACCAATATGGAATTTTAGAATGCCAGCTATTGTAGAAGGTTGGATAGATAAAGTTTTAGCACCTCCCTGGGCATTTAAGTTTAAGAAATTGTTTGGAAATTACGGTTATCCAATTGGAAATTTGAAGGGTAAAAAAGCAGTTGTGTTCTGCACTTATGGATCACCTCAATTTGCTGTCAGAACATTTTTTCTTAATATGCCAACTAAACGCTTAAGAAGAGGAGTTTTTAATATATGCGGCATAACGGATGTTATATATAGAAGATACTTTGCTGTACCATTTGTAACTGATGTTAAAAGGCAAGAATTTTTAAATGATGTTAAAAAAACTGTTAACAGTATTTAAGATATTTATTTTTTTTCTAATTAACCCATCATTCGCAGTTGCCGATTTATTAAACCCAAATAGTTCCATAACACCAAAAGAGGTAGTTAAGATACAACTTGAAGGCCTCAAACAAAATGATCTTAATTATAAGGATAGCGGTATTGAGCAAACATGGAAATTTGCTCATCCAAACAATAAAAAAGTTACAGGGCCTATAAATAATTTTAAAATAATGATTAAGGGTGACAGTTATCAAATGATGATTGATCATTTAAGCCATACAATTACTGAGCTGGGAAAAAGTGAAAATAGAGCCCAATTTGAGGTTATCTTATTGGATAAAAATAAAATTTATCATAAATTCAATTGGCAGGTTGAAAAATACTTGCTAGATGGGAATTTAAAAGACTGTTGGCTTACTACAATGGTCTCCAACCCAATTCCACTTGGTAGTTCAATTTGACAATCAATACAATTTTGTTTCGTTATGAATAAAAATTTAGTAGAAATCGCAGAATGAAATCTAAAACAAAAGTTGTAGTAGTTGGTGGTGGTGTTGTAGGGGTTAGTGCTCTTTATCATCTAGCAAAAAAAGGCTTGTCTGATGTTGTGTTAATTGAAAGAAAAGAATTAACATCTGGATCCACTTGGCATGCTGCTGGTCTGCTTCCCTTGTTTAACATGAGTTACTCAGTTGGACAATTACACAAGTACGCCGTAAATCTTTATAAGACATTAGAAGAAGAAACAGGCAAAAATGTTGGCTTTAGTGTTGTTTCAAATATCCGTTTAGCAAGCACAAAAGACAGAATGGATGAGTATCATCAATATGCTGGTGTTGCTCGAACTATTGGAGTAGATGTTAAATTTTTAACTCCACAACAAGTAAAGGAAATTTGGCCTTTATGTCATACAGATGATTTAGTTGGCGCAATACAGCATCCAGAAGATGGATATATTCAACCAGCAGATTTAACCCAAGCACTTGCTACAGGTGCAAGAAATAAAGGAGCTGAAATTTATAGAAACACAAATGTTCTTTCAATAAGACAAACAAAAAGTGGATGGGTTGTCGAAACTGATAAGGGATCAATTGAATGTGAGCATGTAATTTCTTGCTCTGGAAATTTTGCAAGACAAACAGGCGAAATGGTAGGGTTGGATATTCCTGTAATTCCTGTCGAACATCAATATATAGTTACTGAACCACATCCAGAGATACAAAAAAGAAAAAAAGATGGTTTACCTGAAATGGGAGTATTGAGAGATAGTGATAGCAGATGGTATATGAGAGAAGAGGCTGGTGGATTAATTTTAGGACCTTATGAAGATGGAGCACCTGCTTGTTATCTTGAGGGACCATCAAAAGATTCTGAATATGAATTATTTCAAGAGGATTTAGATAGATTGGCTCCTCATATTGAGGGAGCAATTCATAGAGTACCAGCTTTTGGAGAAGTTGGGGTAAAAAAAGTTTACAATGGAGCGATTTGTTATACTCCTGATGGTAACCCAATAGTAGGACCTGCATGGGGTTTAAAAAATTTTTGGATAAATGAAGGACATAGTTTTGGAATTACTGCAGCAGGTGGAGCGGGTTGGCAATTAGCAGAATGGATAGTTGATGGTGAACCTACAATTGATATGTTGGGAGTAGAGCCAAGACGTTACGGAAATTACGCAACTAAATCTTACTTAAAAGCAAAAAATGAAGAAGCTTACAGCCACGTATTTATAGTTCACTATCCAGATGAAGAAAGGGCTGCAGCTAGACCATTAAGGACAGCTCCGTGTTATGAGAGAATGAAAAATTTAGGTGCAGTTTTTGGTCAAAAATTTGGATGGGAAAGACCTAATTTCTTTGCAACAGATGGAATGGAGCAAAAAGATGACTGGTCGTTCAGAAGATCAAAATGGTTTGATGCAATTAAAAAAGAGTGTCAAAATGTTAAAGAAAATGTTGGTCTTTTAGATATGACAGCTTTTGCTAAATGTAGAATTAAAGGAGCTAAAGCTGAGGAATTTCTTGATTATTTAGTTGCTAATAAACTTCCAAAAAAAATTGGAAGAATAAATTTATGTCATGCCTTAAATACCAAGGGAGGTGTTCACTCTGAATTTACAATAATGAAAGAGGCAGAGAATAGTTATTATTTAGTATCAGCAGGAGCAAATTTAAGATTAGATCATGATTGGATTCAAAAATGGATGCCAGATGATGGTTCAGTAATTTTTGAAGACTTAACAAACAGCAATGGAGTTTTAGTTATAGCAGGTCCAAAAGCTAGACAATTAATGCAGAAAGTTTCTTCAGATGATTTTTCAAATGAGAATTTTAAATGGCTTACTGCTAAAAATGTAAATATTGGTTATGCACCAGTAAATGCGATGAGAGTAAATTTTGTTGGTGAACTTGGTTGGGAATTACATCATCCAATTGAATACCAAAATCATATATTTGATAAATTAATGGAGGCTGGTAAAGATTTAGGAATTAAACCTTTTGGAATAAGAGCAATGAACAGTTTGAGGGTAGAAAAATCTTATAAATTAGTTGGTACAGAACTTTCGATTGAATATTCCCCTTATGAATCAGGCCTTGATCGATTTGTTCACCCTAATAAAGGAAACTTTATTGGATTAGAAGCTCTTAATAAATGGAGAGAAAAAGGATTTGATAACAAATTAGTTACATTAGAAGTTCATAATACCAAAGATGCTGATGTTTTGGGAAATAATCCAATTTTTAAAGATGGTAAAGTAGTTGGAAGAGCAACTGGGGGTGAGTTTGGTTTTAGACTAGATAAATCAATAGCTTTAGCAATGGTAAAACCAGATTGTTCTAATGTGGGCGACAAATTACAAGTTGATATTTTAGGTGAAATGTATGACGCTACAGTTTTGGATGAAAGTCCATATGATTCAGAAAATAATTTGTTGAGAGCTTAATGAAAATTTTAGTCGCTGTAAAAAGAGTAATTGATTACAATGTTCAGATTAGAGTTAAAGAGGATAATTCTGGAATTGTTACTGATAATGTTAAAATGTCAACAAATCCACCAGATGATAATGCAATTGAAGAAGCTGTAAAAATTAAAGAGTCAGGAAAAGCAACAGAGGTAGTTGCAGTAACTGTAGGAGAAGAAAAAGCACAAGAGACTGTTAGAAAAGCTTTAGCTGTTGGCGCAGACAGAGGCATTCATGTAAAAACAGATGGTATACTTGAACCGTTAGCTGTTTCGAAAATTTTACAAAAAATAACAGAAAAAGAAAAACCTAATTTAGTTTTTATGGGTAAACAAGCAATAGACGATGATTGTAATCAGACAGGTCAAATGTTAAGCGCTCTACTAAATTGGCCTCAAGCAACTTTTGCATCTAAAATAGAAGTTAAGGATAACAAGCTAGAAGTAACCAGGGAAATTGATGAAGGGCTTGAGACAATTGAAATTAATACGCCAGCTATCGTGACTTGTGATTTAAGACTTAATGAGCCAAGATATGCATCCTTGCCAAATATAATGAAAGCAAAGAAAAAACCAATTGAGGAAATCTTGGCGTCTGATTTAGGTGTAGACACTGCTCCAAGACTTGAACAAATTAAAGTAGAAGAACCTCCTAAAAGAAAAGCAGGTATTAAAGTTGCCAGTGTTGCAGAACTAGTTCAAAAATTAAAAAATGAGGCAAAAGTAATATAATGGCAGTTTTACTTATAGCGGAGCATAATAATAAAGAATTGAAACCATTTACCTTAAATGCAGCAACAGCTGCTTCTCAAATTGATTCAGAGGTCCACGCTGTTCTAATTGGTCATAATAGTGTTGATGCTGCAAAAAAATTATCTGAACTTCCAGTAATTAAAAAAGTACTAAATGTTGAAGCACCGCATTACGAAAATTTTACAGCAGAAAATTTTTCTCCTGTAATAATTAAATTAGCAGAAAATTATTCTCATATCGTTTGTTCAGCTAATACATTTGGTAAAAATTTAATGCCTAGAATTGCAGCTCATCTAGACACTTCACAGGTAAGTGATATTATCAAAGTAATTGCACCAGATACATTTTTGAGACCAATTTATGCAGGTAATGCTTTTGCAACAATTAAAAGTAAAGATTCAAAAAAATGTGTAACAATTAGACCAACGTCTTTTGATCCTTGTGAGAGTACTGGAGGTTCAGCGCCAATAGAAAATATAGAAGGCAGTGAGGAATTTTCAAATACCAAATTTATAAAAAGAGAAGAAATAAAATCTGATAGACCAGAACTTGGTACAGCAAGAATTGTTGTTTCAGGTGGAAGAGGAATGCAGAGTGGAGATAATTTTAAATTGATCTCAGAAGTTGCTGATAAACTTGGGGCTGCAATAGGTGCATCCAGAGCAGCAGTTGATGCTGGTTATATAAGTAATGATCATCAAGTTGGGCAAACAGGCAAAGTTGTTGTACCAGACTTGTATATTGCGATTGGAATTTCTGGTGCGATACAGCATTTAGCCGGCATGAAAGAGAGTAAAATTATAGTTGCGATAAATAAAGATGGAGAAGCACCGATTTTTAGTGTCGCAGACTATGGTTTAGAAGCTGATTTATTTGAGGCACTTCCGAAGTTTATGGAAGAGTTAAACAAATTAAATACTATACAAAAATAACCCTTACAGTTAAAAAAGAGGATATGTCTAGAGAATCTATGGAATATGATGTTGTGATCATAGGTGGAGGTCCATCAGGCTTGTCTACAGCAATTAAATTAAAACAATTAGATTCAAATCTTAATATATGTTTACTAGAAAAAAGCTCTGAAATTGGAGCGCATATTTTAAGTGGAAATGTATTTGAGACAAGAGCATTAGATGAATTGTTACCAAATTGGAGAGAATTAAATTCTCCAATAAAAACTAAGGTCACAAAAGAAAAATTTTTATTTTTAGGAAAAAATAAATCATTAAGTTGGCCAACTTGGTTGTTACCAGCTGTTCAACAAAATCATAAAAATTATATAATTAGCTTGGCAAACTTATGCAGATGGTTGGCCGAACAAGCTGAGACTTTAGGTGTAGAAATTTTTCCAGGTTTTCCTGCTAGTGAAGTTTTATTCAATGAAGATGGTTCAGTCAGAGGGGTTGCTACACAAGACATGGGAGTTGATAGAGAAGGAAATAAAAAAGATAGTTTTGAACCTGGCATAGAACTTTTAGGTAAAGTAACAGTATTTGCAGAAGGGTGCAGAGGTCATTTGGGAAAACAACTTATTGAAAAATTTGAACTTAACAAAGGAAAAGATCCACAACAATATGGAATTGGTTTTAAAGAAATTTGGGAAATAGAGGATAAAAATCATGAAGAAGGGTTGGTTATGCATACAGCTGGTTGGCCATTAGATAACAATACTTATGGTGGAAGTTTTATGTATCACGCTGAAAACAAACAAGTTTTTTTAGGCTATGTAATTGGTTTAGACTATAAAAACCCACATTTATCACCTTATGATGAATTCCAGAGGTTTAAAACACATCCAGCAATCAAGAAAATAATTGAGAATGGAAAGAGAATTTCTTATGGAGCTAGAGCATTAATTGAAGGTGGATTTCAAAGTTTACCAAAAATGTTTATGCCTGGAGCTTTATTAGTTGGTTGTGATGCTGGTACATTGAATATGCCGAAAATTAAAGGCTCTCATACTGCAATGAAAAGTGGAATGATTGCAGCAGAAACTATTAATTATCATTTTAAAAAAGGAGATGATTTATCAGTTTATGAAAAAATATTTAAAGAAAGTTGGTTATTTAAGGAATTATACAAGGCAAGAAATGTAAAACCAAGTTTTAATTGGGGATTGATATTAGGAATAATTTTTACAGGAATAGATCAAATATTATTTAGAGGAAGACTACCATTTACTCTAAAACATAAACATGCTGATCATGAAACATTAAGGCCAGCAAATGAAATGCCCAAAATAGATTATCCAAAATATGATAATATTATTACTTTTGATAAGACGAGCTCAGTATATCTTACTGGTACCAATCATGAAGACAATCAACCGGTTCATTTAAAACTTAAAGATCCAGATTTACCTATTAATTATACTTTGGAAAAATTTGATGAACCTGCTCAAAGATATTGTCCAGCTGGAGTTTATGAAGTTCAAATTGAAAATAAAAAAAATAAATTTGTCATAAATTCTCAAAATTGTATTCATTGTAAAACTTGTGATATTAAGGAACCTTCTCAGAATATAATTTGGGTGACACCAGAAGGTGGTGGTGGTCCTAAGTATGGAAATATGTAATTAATTAACAAATTTAATTATAATTGTAATTATTCCAATAATAAATATCCAAATAAAAATATTATTAAAAAATTCTTTTTTGTTTTTATTAGCATAAATAAAACCAGGTAAAAGCAAGACAAGTACTAAGATTAAATATACTACTGATAGAGCATCATTATTCATTTAATGACTAAGAAAGATCAATTGCAAATTTCTTTAATGTTTCAATAGGTAAAATTTTCAATGTATTTTGATGTGTACTTTTCAGATAAATAGGACAACCTTTTCCAGCTTCTACTGCTCTTGCATACCAGCTTGCACAAACACACCAACCATCTCCATCCTTTAGACCTGGAAAACCAAACTCAGGATGAGGTGTAATTAGATCATTGCCAGCTTCTTTACACCATTCTAAAAATTCATTGCTAACTTTTGCACAAACAGTATGAACCCCTTTATCATTATTATCAGTATTACAACATCCATCACGATACCATCCAGTTAATGGATCAATTGAGCATTGTTCTAGATCTTGTCCTAGAACATTTTTTTGTTTATCGCTCATCTATATTTTTGTAGGATTGGGTTGGCCTTTATACACTTCTTCTGGATCAAATTTTTTCTCTTTTTCTAAAAATTTCATTTCAACTTTTCTTCCGTTATCAATTGTTCCTAAAGGAATTGATCTATAAAAACATGACCGATATCCAACATGACAACTAGCACCATCACCAATATCTACAGTTAACCAAATAGAGTCTTGATCGTCATCGATTCTAATTTCTGTTACTTTTTGGGTAAAGCCACTTGTTTTTCCTTTATGCCAAATAGCATTTCTTGACCTACTAAAATAATGAGCCTCTTTTGTTTCGATAGTTTTTTTTAGGGCTTCAACATTCATATAACCATGCATTAAAATGTCTTTAGTCTTATAACACATTGTAATAACTGGGATTAGACCATCATTATCAAATTTGGGTGATAGAAGTTTCCCTTCTTCAATTTCAAGGACATTCTCTCTTTTTTTGAACATAATAAGTGATTATGTAGCACATATAGCTATATTTTAAATATTTTAAAATTACTAATTTATAGGTATAAAACTTTTGATGAAGTTAGTTAAAGAACCAAATACACAAAATGAGATAAAAAAAATCTCTGATAAAGAGGCGGAAGAAGCTTTCAAAACAATTCTATCCTGGATGGGAGAAGATCCAAACAGAGAAGGTTTATTGGATACTCCTAAAAGAGTTGTAAAAGCTTTTAAAGAATATTTCAAAGGTTATTCAGAGGATCCTAATCAAATTTTAGATAAAACTTTTGGAGATGTTGAGGGTTATGATGATATGGTAGTCCAAAAAAATATCTCTGTTCAAAGTCATTGCGAACATCATATGGCACCTATTATCGGAAAAGCTCATGTAGCGTATATTCCAAAAGAAAGAGTAGTTGGTCTAAGTAAATTAGCTAGAGTGGTTGAAGTATTTTCTAAAAGACTACAAACTCAAGAAAGACTAACTATGCAGATAGCAAATACATTAATGAAATCTTTAGATGCAAAAGGTGTAGCGGTAACAATTGATTCAACCCATCAATGTATGACTATGAGAGGAATTAAAAAAGAGCAAGCATCAACTGTGACCAATTACTATTTAGGTCAATTTAAAGAAGATCTAAGTTTTCAAAATAGATATTTAAGATTTATCAGTATAGCAAAAGATTAAAGTGTCAGATCAATTTAAAGCACTAATTTTAGATCAAAAAGGTGAAGAGTTTACTAGAGAAGTCAAATCAATAGACAAAAGCTTTCTAAAGCATGGTGATGTAACGATTAAAGTCGATTATTCAGACCTTAACTTTAAAGATGGTATGATTTTAAAAAATGGTGGACGACTTGTTAAAGAATTTCCACATATTCCAGGAATAGATTTTTCTGGAACAGTATTAGAAAGCGAAAATTCAAAATTTAATAAAGGTGATGAAGTAATTTTAACTGGGTTTAGGGTTGGTGAAGTTTTTTATGGTGGTTATTCTCAAATTGCAAAAGTTAATGGAGATTTTTTAGTTAAAAAACCAAAAAGTTTAACTAACAAACAAGCAATGATACTTGGAACTGCTGGGTTTACATCTTTGATGAGTGCATTTGCAATTAAAGCTAGAGAAGAAATTTTATTAGGAGAAAAAGTAAATAATGTTTTAGTAACTGGTGCAACAGGTGGAGTAGGAAGTGTTGCAGTAATCGCATTAAATAAGATGGGCTACAATGTAACCGCAGTTACAGGAAAAGACTCAAAAGCAGATTATTTAAAGTCTCTTGGAGCTAAAACTGTTATAAATAGAGCTGAATTTGATAAAGATCCCAGACTAATTGATAAAGCACTGTGGGATGGGGTAGTTGACACTGTTGGTGGAAAAATCTTAGCAAATGCAATAGTTCAAACCAACTCAAATGGAATCATAGCTGTTTGTGGAAATGCAAATACTAACGAACTTAATACAAATGTAATACCATTTATGCTTAGAGGAATTAAACTTTGGGGAATGGACTCTGCAAATTGCAGTATTAAAAGAAGAGAATTTATTTGGAGTGAAGCTGCAAATCTAATTGATTTTAGTTTATTAGAAAAATCTATTCAAACAGTTAGCTTAGAAGAATTAATTGAAACTTATCCAAAAATATTAAAAGGTGAAATTTCAGGAAGAGTTTTAGTTGATTTAAATAAATAATGGATTGGGATAAGTTAAAAATATTTCACGCTGTTGCTGAGGCTGGCAGCTTTACTAATGCCACAATTAATTTGAATCTTAGTCAATCAGCAATTAGTAGACAAATTCAGTCTTTGGAACAAGATTTAAAAGTTCAATTATTTGAAAGGCATGCTAGAGGGTTAACACTTACTGAAAATGGCGAATATGTATTCAAAACAGCTCATGAAGTTATCGGTAAGTTAAAAGAGGTAGAAACTTCTTTAGGAGATCAAAAAAATAAACCAACAGGCAAACTAACAATCACTACTGTAAGAAGCTTTGGTACTCACTGGTTAACACCAAGAATTCAAGAATTTATGCGTCTAAATCCAGAAATAGAAATTGAGCTTGTTTTTGATGATAAAGAGCTGGACTTGAGTACTCGTCAAGCAGATATTGGTATTTTTATGAGAAGACCTAAGCAACTTAATTATATTCAAAAAAAGCTAGTTGATATTAAGTATTATATATATGGTTCAAATAAATATTTAGAAAAACATGGAATGCCTAAAATTGTTGGTGATTTAAACAAACATAAATTTATATCTTTTGGAAAAGGCGCTCCTTCACCAGTTTATAATCCTGATTGGGTGTTAAAACTTGGAATGCATGATGGAAAAAAAAGAAAAACTATAATGAAAGTTAATAGTGTTATGGGTTTACTTTTAGCAGTTGAGTCAGGGGTTGGATTAGCTGCTTTACCTGAATATTTGGTTACCAACTCAAATAACGTTATAAAAGTTCTTCCTAAATCTGAGGGACCTATTACAGAGGCTCATTTTGTATATCCTCAATCACTTAAAAATACTGCAAGAGTTCAGGCATTTAGAAACTTCTTGTTTAGCAAGATAGGTGATTGGAAATAGCCTAATAGATAAATACAAGTCTATAAATTCCTAAAAAAGCTCTTAAAACTGCGACACTATATGCGATTGATAATCATTCGCATTGAGAATAATTCTCATTCGCAAAATAACGTAAATTTAAGGAGATTATGAAAAAAATATCAATACTAGCATTAATTACATCATTGTTTGTTTCAGTCTTTGCTGTTGCAGATGAAGTTAACGTATTTAATGCAAGACACTATAAAGCAGATGCTGAGCTTTATTCCAAGTTTACAAACATGACTGGAATTAAAGTTAATCTGATAAATGGAAAATCAGGTGCCTTAGAAAAAAGAATAATTGAAGAAGGTGCAGATTCTTCTGCAGATCTTTACATCACTGCTGACGCAGGAAGATGTGGTGCTATGGACGCAAAAGGTCATCTTCAAGGTGGACTAACATCTAAAGCAATCAAAGCTGCTGTTCCAAAAAGTTTTAGAACTAGTAAATGGGTTGGAATAGCAAAAAGAGCTAGAATAATTTATTATTCACCAGAAAGAGTTACTGGTGCTGAATTATCTGGAATGTCTTATGAAGGTCTAGCTGATCCTAAATGGAAAGGAAGATTAGTAATAAGAAAATCTAGCAACATATATAATAAATCTCTTGTAGCTTCATTAATTGAAAATAATGGAAAAAAAGCTACAGCTGAATGGGCAAAAGGAGTTGTTGCGAATATGGCAAGAGACTCTAAAGGAAATGATAGAGCTCAGATTATGGCAGTAGCAGCAGGAGAAGCTGATATTGCAGTAGCTAACACTTATTATTTAGCTCTAATGTTATCTGGTAAAAAAGGTGCAGAACAACAAGAAGCAGCTAAAAAAGTTAAAGCTTTCTTTCCCAATCAAAATGGTAGAGGAACACACATGAATGTTAGTTGTGCTGCTTTAGTTAAAGGAGCGCCTAATAAAGTTAATGCTGTTAAACTTGTAGAGTTTTTATTAACTCCGCAATCTCAAGAGCACTTCACTAACAATACATTTGAGTTTCCAATGATTGAAGGTGTTTCACCAAGTCCATTAGTAGTAAATAACTTAGGATTAGATTTTCAACAAGATATGAAAACTAAACTAGCTTCTTATGGAAAAAATCAAGCTGCTGCATTAGAAGTAATGACAGCTGCTGGATGGAAATAATAAGTGAAGAAACAAAAAAAATTTATTTCTGAAATTGATTTAAATAAATCTTCCAGTGCATGTTCCCCATGTTTACAGGAGTGTAAAAAGATCAATGAAAGAATAAATAAAAGAAAAATATCTGAAATTAAAACTAAGGAGGTTCCGCATATCCTAAAAGTATTTAATTTTTGATTTTCTTAAATAGTGTCTACAGTTGACAGGGATTAATTGTAGACACTTTACTTTTTTCATTTTTATAAGGCGGATTATAATATGAAACTCAACAGCTGGCATCTTAGTTCTTTTATAATTTCTTTTTTTGTATTAATTCCAATTATCACGGTATTTACAAGTTTCTTTGAAAGCACATCAAATTATTATGAAATTT
>CABYPE010000010.1 GCA_902520685.1 uncultured Pelagibacteraceae bacterium
GCAGGACGCTATAAAATCTGTTTTTTTAGATAGAGTAATTATAGTTAGTAATTATGATAGAAAAGTAAGAAGTCCATCTTTTGAAATGAGATTACCAAGTGTTATTGCACTTAAAAGTTATATAGTGCCACAATCTAAACCAAGTTTTACAAGATTTAATGTCTTTCTCAGAGATCGTTTTTCATGTCAATATTGTGGGAGCGCAGAAGAGCTTACTTTTGATCATTTGTTACCAAGATCTAAAGGTGGAGAAACAAATTGGGACAATGTTGTAACGGCCTGTTCAACATGTAATGTAAAAAAAGGTGGTAAACTTCTTAAATTCTCAGATATGAAATTAAATCAATATCCATATCAACCATCTACAGAAGATCTACACAAAAATGGTAAGCATTTTCCACCTAATTATCTTCATAAAAGTTGGATGGATTATTTGTATTGGGATGTAGAATTAGAGTCTTAATTCCGTTTAAATTTTTTCGGAGATGTTAATTGCAATTTTCGAACCTGTCTTAATTATTTTATCCATTATCGAGTAAAAACCTTTTTTGGTTGCACCTTCCTCATAAGCAATATCTTTATGATCTAATTCATCATTTCTAAATTTGGTAATTTTTTTTTTTAATTCTTTTTCATCTGGACCTAATTGATTAATTTGATCTAGATAGTGTTTATCTATTACTTCCTCCACAGAGGCTGTACATAACATCGCAGCTTTTTTTCCAAGAAGTGTTGACCCAAATCCAAGACCAACTCCCAATAAATCCCACAATGGTAAAAACTTTGTTGGATTTATATTTCTTTTCTTAATTTCATTTTCAAAAAATTGGCAGTGTTCTAATTCATGAATCTTCATTTCCTCTATCTTTTTTTTTAATTCTTCATCTTTTACAATAGTATTAAGTGCAAGAAGCTGTCCTTCATATATCTTAACTGCTCCTCGTTCGCCTGCGTGGTCTACTCGAATAAATTCCTCAATTTTATTTTTTGATATCATTGCTAATCAAATAAATTTTTGTTGATATTATAAACATTATTATACTTGTTATAATATTATAGGTTGTAAGTGAAAAACCAAAAATTTTAAATGCTACATCTTTGCAGCTTATACTTAGTTCACTTAATGAATTTAAAACCTCTTCTTTTGTTAATAAATTTATATTTTCTGATGCACAGACAGCTGATTCATCAATAAAACCTTGTTCAATACTGAAATGATAAACAGAGATAATAATTGAAAATAAAAAAACTAATATTAATAAAACACTGTAAAAAATTTGGTTTCCTTTTAAATTGTAATTTAAAATGAGTATTATTATTGAAAGGCCATATGGAATTCTCTCTATTTTACATAAATTGCATGGTCGATATCCAAAAAAATATTCAATAGTAAGAGCAGATCCTAAAATTAGGATACTTAAGATAAATAAAATTTGTAAATAATTTTCTTCTTTTAAATTAACCATAAAATTTCATTAACAAATAAAAAATAGCAACAATAATCACAATAATGAAACCAACTATAGTAAACCATTTTTGACCATGTTTATTCATATAATCTGTAAATGTATCTCCAAATTTTGATGATAAATATGAAACTATAAAAAATCTTAGACCTCTAGAAATAAAACTTATCAAAACAAAGATCACTAAATTAAAACTGATTAAACCACTTGTAATAGTAAAAACTTTATATGGCAAAGGAGTAAAACCGGCTAAAAATAAAATTGCAAGCCAGGTGTAAAAACCATCTCCTTGAGAGAGAGCATCTTTAATATTAATTACATTGTCTTCATAATTATAAAACTTTACTATATGCATTGCAAAATCAAAAAAAAATGTACCTATTACATAACCAAAAATTCCTCCTAAAACAGAGAAAATGGTAGCAATTAAAAAAATTTTTAAATATTCTCTTTTTTTAGCTATTGCCATAGGTATGATCATTACGTCTGGTGGAATTGGAAAAAAAGAACTTTCTATGAAAGAAATTAAACTGAGAAAATAGCTAGAATTTTTGTGAGCTGCTAACTTTAAGCATTTATTATAAAGTTGAGTAAACATTTTTTGTTTTTAATATAATTTTAGTTCTTATACTATTTAAATAATATTTTTATAATATGGGCGAATGGCGGAACTGGTAGACGCGCACGACTCAAAATCGTGTTTCGCAAGAAGTGAGAGTTCGATTCTCTCTTCGCCCACCAAAAAAATTATGGAATTAAAAGAAATAAACAGTCTGGTTGAGCTTTTTTTCAAAAAATTTGAACAACTAACTTCAGATAATTTACAAAAAAAGAATGATATTTTTTTAGTTTCACTTAAGGAGAAAAATAATAGCAGCGCATCATTTTCATACACATGGGAGGAGACAAATGATAAAATAAAAAATTTATCAAATTATTTAATAAATCTAATTTCTAAAAACGACAGGTGTGTTTTATTGTCAGAAAATCGACCTGAGTGGTTTATTTCCGATTTAGCAATAATGAATGCAGGAGGAGTAACCGTTCCACTCTTTACAACCTACTCAGAAAACGATTACAAATACATAATTAATGATTGTAATCCAAAAGTTTGTATTGTTTCAAATGAGGAACAGTTTAAAAAAATCAAAAATTATATACATGATGAAATAATTTTAATCTCTATTGATAAATTCGATCAAAATATATTTTGTTTTGAAGAAATTTTTGAGAAACCTTTTAATGATAATTTTTTAGAGATGGAACAACTTAAAAATTTATATAATAAAAATATCAAAAGAAATGATTTAGCTTGTATAATTTATACATCAGGTACAACCGGTAACCCTAAAGGTGTAATGCTTAGTCATGGAGGTATTCTCTCAAATTGTGAGGGGGCAAAAGAAATTTTAGACTCATTAGTTAAATATGAAAAACCAGTTTTTTTAACATGGCTTCCTTTATCTCACTCATATGAACATACTGTTCAATATGTTCAAATATTACTTGGAGCAAAAGTATACTATGCTGAAAGTTTAGAAAAATTATTACCTAACATGGCAGTTGCAAAACCAACAATTATGACTGCTGTTCCAAGATTTTATCAAAATTTGTATAATAAAATTTTTTTTAATTTCTCAAAACAAAAAGGTTTCAAAAAAAAATTGATTGAAAATACCATTTCATTTGGCATAAAAAAACTGAATAAAGAAAAACTTTATTTTAATGAAAAAATTATTGATTTCTTATGTGAAAAATTAGTAAGAAAAAAGATTAAACAACAATTTGGAGGAAGATTAAAAGCATTTATTTCAGGAGGTGGTGCTTTAGATCAAAAAATTGGTGAATTTTTAAATTCGATAGGATTGCCAACTTTACAAGGCTATGGATTAACAGAGACCTCTCCAGTAGTTAGTTGCAATGTTCCTGGAAAAATTAAGATTGAGACAGTAGGTCCGCCATTTAAAACTAACGAGGTAAAAATAGCTGAAGATGGTGAGATATTAGTAAAAGGTGAAAATGTAATGCTTGGTTATTGGAATATGAAAAAAGAGACAGAGGAAATTATAAAAAATGGATGGCTATATACTGGTGATATAGGAGAAATTACAAAGGATGGAAATTTAAAAATAACTGATAGAAAAAAAGAAATTATAGTAAATCTTGGTGGTGACAACATTTCACCATCAAAAATTGAAAATTTGTTGTGTCTTAATGAAAAAATAAAGCAAAGTTTTGTTTATGGAGATAAAAAAACGTATTTGGTCGCTCTAATTGTAACCGAAAGTGATGAAAATAAAAAAGAAATTGAAATATATCTAGAAAACTTAAATAAAAGTTTATCATCTGTAGAAAAAGTTAAAAAATTCAAATTAATTAATGAAGAATTTACAATTGAAAATAGAATGTTAACGCCAACTTTGAAATTAAAAAGAAAAAAAATTTTAGAAAATTATAAAGAACAATTAGAAAAACTTTATTAATTTTTTGATAAATAAGTGAATATAAAGCGCATAAACATTAACTTTTTTAAATTACAAAAAAATTTATTTATTTTAATTTTTAAACTTACTTTTTTTTATTTTTTGATTTTTTTTCAATTTAATTAAAGAATTGACATAACTTGTTTAAAAAAATAAAAATAACTTAATAACGAATCAAATTGATTCGTTTAACTTAAAAGGGAGCTAAAGATGCCTAAGAGAAGAAAAAAAGCGGCAAAGAAAACTAAGAAAAAAGCTAAAAAGAAAAAGGCTAAAAGAAGAAGAAGATAGTCACTTAGTTATCTTTCAAAAAAACGCTTCTCATAACTTTTGTGTGAGAGGCGTTTTTTTTTACTCTTCGACAGGATCTGTATCATCAGCATCACTAATTGGTTCTTCAGTTGGTAACTCTGCAGCAGTTGTTTTAGGAGTGGTTAAAACAGCAGGTTGTTGATTTCCACTCAAATTTCTTTTCAAAGCCTTATCTAATTTTTTTTGTGTATCCTCTAGAGAAACATCAAGTACAATCTGAAATTCTGACAGGATTCTTTCATAAGCTTTTTCAAATAATTGTCTTTCACTATAAGATTGTTCAACCATATGATCATCTCCTTTATTTAAATCTCTTACCACTTCTGCTAATTCATAAATTTTCCCAGATGATATTTTGGCTTCATATTCTTGGGCTCTCCTACTCCACATTGATCTTTTAATTTTTTGTTTACTCTTTAAAATAGAAATACATTTATTTACTTGATTTATTGTAGCTAAAGGTCGAAGGTGAGATTGTTTGTTTACAGGACAATAACCTGTTGCTTTGTCTTTATCATATGAAAGAATATAACTTTCCAAATCAATTCCTCCAATTGTAGTTTTTTTGAAATCTATGATTTTACAAACTCCGTGTTTTGGATAAACAACATAATCTTTTACTTTATATTCTCGTTTAACAGATTCTTGTTTTTTAATTTTTTTTATTTCAGGTTTTGTTTCGTTGCTTTTAGATATTCTTAAATTATCTGTTTTAACTTCTGTAACTTGGACAGTTTTCTTAATTCCTTTTTTATTTTCAATTTTTTTTATTTTAGCTATTTTTTTTTTGGGTATCTTTTTTTTAAGTACTTTTTTTGACGTTTTTTTTGGCAGTACCTTCTTTGACTTGGATATTTTTTTTACAGCTTTTTTTTTAGGATTTTTTTTAAAGGTTTTCTTTAAAATATTTTTCAAACTTATTTTGCTCATTTTTAAATTTTTCGTGATCCGGTGGTGGATCTTTTTTTTCACTTATATTAGGCCAGATTTCAGAGTATTGCTTATTGATTTCTAACCATTTTTCACTTCCTGGCTCAGTATCAGCAGTGATTGCATCAACTGGGCATTCAGGCTCGCAAACGCCACAATCTATACACTCATCCGGTTTAATTACAAGCATATTTTTACCTTCATAAAAGCAATCTACTGGACAAACTTCTACACAATCCATTAGTTTACATTTTATACATTTATCGTTTACGAGATATGTCATTATAAAATTTCATCTTGGATTTCTTTTTTTATGTTTCCCATTATCTTACTATCAATGTAAAGTAATCCTGCAAGTCTTCTCATTAAATTTGTCTCATAGATATCAGCGTCTTTATTTGAATAAATAATTTTCCAAAGAGACTTTATAATTTTAATTTTATCAGCATCCTCGAGGTTCTTTATTTCCCTTGTAAAATCTAATATTTGATTTGCATCTTTCTCACATTTTTTTGCCATTTCTATTAAATCATTTAGATTATTCTCTTTAGCTCCAAGACTCTGTAATGTTTTTTTTACTATTTCCTCTTCCTCTTTAGAGTAATTTTCATCTATTTTGGCAGTATGGATAAGAAGAGCACCAATTTTTATCAAATTTGTCTCATTATTCTTTTTTTCTTTTATATTAAATAACATTTTTTAATTTAAATTTAAATTCTTTAATACTTGAAATGGACTCTCTTTTTTTGTCTTTTTATCATAAGTTTTTTTAAATTTTTTCTTAGGTGAATATTTAATAAATATATCTTCATTTTTTTCTGTTATTTTATAATTCATTTTTTGTATTAATTTTTTAAAATTATTTTTGTTACATCCTAAAAGATTAAGCATTTCTGGAACTAATTTTATCTCCTTATTTTCTTCAGATCCAGAATTTATTATTTGCATGAATAATCTTTCTAAAATATCAATTCGAACAAAGAAATTATCAAATTTTTCAAAACCACAGAGTAACATGAAATTTTTATTTCTATTATTTGTATCATCTATAAAATTTAAACCGAAAGTAGGTGGTTTAAGTTTAAAATATTTTTGGTGATAGTTTTTCCACAACAATGTTCTTATGGTTACTGGTTCTGGTTTGATTAATTTATGTAAAAAAATATGATATCTACCAAACTGTACTCCTAAATTTCTCAGAATTTTTCTTTCACCTTGTTCTAAATTTTTTAAATACTCGGAAACATTTTCTCTTTTCAATACACCGTTATTTTCATAAAGTTGATACGCTAATGCTTTTATTGAAGAATTTTTTTCCTTAAGGTTTTTTAAATCGATTAAACTTTGTAGCACTGTATCTATCTTATTTTTTAACCATTTTTTTATAAAGAGATTAAGTTTTTGTCTTTGATCTTGTTCAAGAATATCATCTACAATTAACTCAAAATTTGGACTTAAATAATCATTTCCAGAAGTAAGTTTTGCTATTACAAAATTATTCCAATAAATCTTAAAATCATCATTAAGTTCAATTAGACCTGTGCTGATTATATTTTGAATTCTTTTTTCTAATTCTGGTCCTATGGATTGTCTTGCTGCTTTTTTAAGAGATTTTATATCTGTTTCTAAAGCACCTTTTTTAAGATCTAGTTCTAACTTTAAACCATTAATTTTTCCGATGAATTGACCGTCAATAATTACATCATTATTTTTTAATATCTCTGTTTTAAATTCCATGTCTTGTTTCAAGCCTCTTGCGAGAATACTGGCTCTCTTATCAATAAAAGTTTTTGTAAGTTCCTCATGAAGTCTATCCGAAAGTCTATCTTCTAGCAGTTTAGTTTTTTCTATCCAATATTCTTGATTTTCAATCCAATTTTTTTTATTCGAAACATAAGACCAAGTTCTGACATTTGCAATTCTATTTGATAAAGAATCTACATTTCCCTCTAATTTATCTAATTTCATTAGCTGTAATCTCATAAATTCATCAGTAATCCTTCCTTTTTTTCCAGATAGGAATTTAAATACATTCTCAATCACTTCATAATGGTTTCCATAAGTTTTTTTAACAAAATCTGGAATCTGACAACATTCCCAAAGCAAATTAAGTTTTTCGCTATCAAAATTTATATTTTCAAGATTTTTGTCTCTTAAGAAATATTTTAATGCTTTTTCATCTTCACACTCATGAATTTTTCTCAACCATTCCATTTGTGGTTTTTTCTCTAAAGATTTTATTAAGCTGTATGGATTATTAAAATTGAGACTTGAATTTCTCCAAAATAAATTTCTTATCTCCTCAAATTTATGATTTTCTAATAAATCAACTTCTTCAGCATTTATTTCTTTGCAATCCCCAGTAATGCCAAAACTACCATCGTTAAGATATCTTCCAGCTCTTCCAGCAATTTGCCCTATTTCAGATAAATTAAGTTTTCTAAGTTTCTTACCATCAAATTTTTTCAAATTTGAAAAATAAACGTTATCCAAATCCATATTTATACCCATACCAATAGCATCAGTTGCTACTAAAAAATCTACATCTCCCGATTGATATAATTCTACTTGGGCATTTCTTGTTTTTGGGCTTAGTGACCCCATAACAATTGCAGCTCCACCTTTTTGTCGTCTAATTAATTCTGCGATTGCGTAAACTTCCTCTGCTGAAAAAGCTATTATTGCTGTTTTTCTACTAATCCTTGAAATTTTTTTATGACCAGTATATGTGAGTTTAGACAATCTTTGACGATTAATAAATTCAACATCATCGTTTAATTTAGAAATAATTTTTTTTATAGTGTTCGAACCCATCAACATTGTTAATTTGGTACCTCTCATGTTTAACAATCTATCAGTAAAGATATGTCCACGCTCATGGTCAGCACACATTTGAATTTCATCAACACCAACAAATTCTAAATTTTTATCAATGGGCATTGACTCAACTGTACATAAAAAATATTTTGCATTAGATGGAATAATTTTTTCTTCACCCGTAATCAAAGCAACTTTATCTAAATTAATTTTTTTTATTACCTTATCGTATACTTCTCTAGCTAATAATCTTAGTGGAAAGCCTATCATTCCACTTTCAAAAGAAAGCATTGTATCAATTGCTAAATGGGTTTTCCCAGTATTCGTGGGACCAAGAACAGCTGAGATTTTGTTTTTTGTCATATCTACGATTGGTATATATTTTTTTTTAACTACTAGATATTGTTAGCATTAAAGAACAAAAATAGACTAAAACATGGCCGAATCGCTGTGCTAAATGTTCTCATTTTAAATACAATAAAAAATCTATTTTAACCACCAGGACCTAAATTTGAGGGTTTTACTTTTAATATTTTCCAGATTCCCGAGGCTGAAGCTATAATTTTTTCATCACAAAACAGCTGACAAAATAAAAATATTAAAGACTTTGTTTTTTTTAATATTTTTACTTTACCAATAATTTCATCACCTGCTTTTGAAACGCCTATAAATTTTAGATCTAATGAAATAGTTACACAAGAAGAGTTATTTGAGGCTCGATGAGCTGAAGTACCAGCACCTGCATCAATTAAAGCAGCAATAAAACCACCATGAGTTATATTAGCTGCATTTAAGTGATTTTGATTAATAGTTGATTTAAATTCATATTCTGTTTCAGACATATTTCTAAATAGTAAACCACCATTATGTTTCATGAAACCTGGTTTTAAACTAATTTGTTCAAATTTACTGCTCATAGTTTTATAAGATAATTGTTAAAATAAATAATATTATAAATATAAAAGCAAAAAAAATAATTACAGAACTTTGTAGTGAATAATTTGTTATATTTTTAATCATTTTTTTCATAATGGTGCGCCTGCTAGGAGTTGAACCCAGAACCTCCTGGTCCGTAGCCAAGCGCTCTATCCAATTGAGCTACAGGCGCTAATTCATAAATTTTATGGGTTATTATAACATTAGTTTTGCTTATGATAAGATATATATTTAAAGTTAAATTTAAATATTATGAAAAATAACTCAAATGTTCTTAAAAACTTTATTAATTTAAAAAAATATCTTAAGTTATAATTTAATAGCTCTTTAATAATTCAAAGTCATGAAAACAAATTTAGATGAAGTTGTTATATTGGCAGCCATAAGAACCCCAATTGGCACTTATAAAGGTTCATTAAAAGATATTAAGTCTGATCAATTAGGCTCAATAGTTATTAAAGAAGTTATTCAAAGATCAAATATTAAAAAGCAAGAAATTGATGAGGTCATTATGGGGCAAGTTTTAACTGCAGGAACAGGACAAAATTCCGCAAGACAAGCAGCTATTAATGCTGGACTACCAAAGTCAATACCTGCACATTTGGTAAATCAAGTTTGTGGCTCTGGTTTAAGATCAGTAATATCTGGATATCAATCTTTGAAACTTAATGAGGCAAAATATGTAATTTGTGGAGGTCAAGAAAATATGTCTTTAGCACCTCATGTATTATTTTATAGAAATGAAAAAAAATTTTCTGAAGATAAATTAATTGATACCATGCTCTATGATGGTTTAATCGATGCATTTAATAATTATCATATGGGTGTAACAGCTGAGAACGTTGCAGATAAATTTAAAATTTCAAGACAGGAACAAGATGAATTTGCTTTAAGCTCTCAGAACAAAGCCCAAATAAGTTTAAAGGAAAATAGATTTAAAAATGAGATTATTAAAGTTAATTTAGGTGGTTCTTTTTTGGATCAAGATGAGCATATTAGAAAAGATTTAAAAATTGAGGACTTAAAAAAGTTAAAAACTGCTTTTAAAGACAATGGGACAGTGACACCTGGAAATGCATCTGGAATTAATGACGGTGCTGCAGCTATAGCACTCACTACTTTAGAAGAGTCAAAAAAAAAATCGTTAAAACCAATTGTAAAGATTAAATCTTGGTCGTCTGTAGGTGTTGAACCTTCATTGATGGGGCTTGGCCCAATAGATGCTGTCAAAATAGCTCTTAAAAAAGCTAATTGGAAAATTGATGATGTTGATTTATTTGAAATTAATGAAGCTTTTGCTGCTCAAACTATAGCAGTAATTAAGGAACTTAATATTGATGAGGGAAGAGTAAATGTTAACGGAGGAGCTATAGCCTTAGGTCATCCTATCGGTGCATCTGGAACAAGAATTTTGGTAACACTAATTCATGAAATGCTTAGACAAAATAAATCTAAAGGCTGTGCTACTCTTTGCATAGGTGGTGGAATGGGTATTGCGATATGTGTGGAAAAAATTTAAAGACTTTTTCTATTAAACTTTTTTTTTAAAAGAATTTTTTGGATCCAAATTTGACTATCTAGCTGATCTATTCTTTTGTTGTTAAACACATGTAATATTAATTTTTTTAACATTAATTAATCTTCAAGGTCAAGATTGTCCAAATTAAGCACAAATTTTGTCGAAATTTATAAATAATATAAATTTTTAGTGTATAAATTCTAAAAATGAGCAAAAAAATACTTGTTCCAGACATTGGTGAATTTAAAAATGTTGAAGTTATTGAAATACTTGTAAAACCAGGTGATGAGATTAAAGAAAATGACCCAGTAGTTACGATTGAAAGCGATAAATCAAGCGTAGAGATTCCATCAACTATTCCTGGTAAAGTAGAGAATGTAGAAGTTAAAGTAGGTGATAAAGTCTCTGAAGGGGATTTATTAATTAATCTTTCATCATCATCAAAAATCTCTACAGAAACTATTCTCCCTAAAGATACCGAAAATATAATTAAACAAGCAGAAGCTGCTAAGGCTCAAATTAAAGAAAAAAAAAATATTTCTAAAGAATATCATAAAGAAAAAAAAGAACCTTCAATTCAAATAATTAATGGGGCAGATATAGATCCTCTCGAGACGCAAGATTGGCTAGAATCTTTATCAGCTGTAATTTCAAAAGATGGAAATCAAAGAGCTCATTTTTTAATAAAAGAATTAATTAACAAAGCTTATCGAGAAGGTGCAAACATTCCTTACACACAAAATACTCCTTACATAAATACAATTCCTCCAGAAGCTGAAGTAAAATCAAATGGTGACCAAAATATTGAAAGAAGAATAAGATCTTTAATAAGATGGAATGCTGCCGCTATGGTAGTGAGAGCAAATAAAAAATTTCCTGAACTTGGAGGTCACATAGGAACATTTGCATCAGCTGCTACTTTGTATGATGTAGGAATGAATCATTTTTGGAGAGCAAAAAATAATAAATTTGGTGGTGACTTAATTTATTTTCAAGGTCATAGTGCTCCAGGAATGTATGCTAGAGCATTTTTAGAGGGAAGATTAAATGAAAAACAACTAGATAGTTTTAGACAAGAGGTAAGGCCTGGTGGCCTTTCTTCTTATCCACACCCGTGGTTAATGCCTAAGTTTTGGCAATTCCCCACAGTTTCAATGGGATTAGGACCTATGCTTGCAATTTATCAAGCTAGATACATGAAGTATTTGATTAATAGAGGATTAATTAAAGATGAGGGCAGAAAAGTATGGGCATTTTTAGGTGATGGAGAAATGGACGAGCCAGAATCAATGGGTGCAATAGGATTAGCATCAAGAGAAAAATTGGATAATCTAATATTTGTCATTAATTGTAATCTTCAAAGACTAGATGGACCTGTAAGAGGTAATGGAAAAATTATACAGGAGCTAGAGGGAAGTTTTAGAGGTGCAGGTTGGAATGTTATAAAAGTCATTTGGGGCTCTTATTGGGATTCACTTCTAACAAATGATAAAACTGGTCAGCTAGTAAAAATTATGAATGAAACTGTTGATGGTGAATATCAAGCAATGAAAGCTAGAGATGGAGCTTATGTTAGAGAGAAATTTTTTGGAAAACATCCTTTAACAACTGAATTGGTTTCAAACTTATCTGATAAAGATATTTGGCGTCTAAACAGAGGTGGTCATGATCCACATAAAGTATTTGCAGCTTATGATAAGGCATCAAAAACTCAGGGAAGACCAACAGTTATTATTGCTAAGACAATTAAAGGTTATGGTATGGGAAAAACTGGTGAAAGTGTAAATACCACTCACCAAACAAAGAAATTAGATGTTGATGATTTAATGTATTATAGAGATCGATTTGACGTTCCATTAACTGATGATCAAGTAAGAAATATCGAATACTTTAAGCCTGATGAAAAATCTCCAGAAATAAAATATATAAAAGAAAGAAGAATGAAATTGGGTGGTTTTTTACCAGAAAGATCTACTTTTGCGAAACCAATCAAGGCACCATCAAAAGATATTTTTGACTTCATGAAAGTTTCAACTGGAGAAAAAGAAATGTCTACAACTATGGCGCTTGTAAGAATGCTAACAAATTTATTAAGAGATAAAAATATATCTCCAAGACTAGTTCCAATTATACCTGATGAGGCAAGAACATTTGGTATGGAGGGATTTTTTCAAAAGATAGGAATTTATGCACACGAGGGACAAAAATATGAACCTGAAGATGCCGCACAGTTAAGTTCTTATAGAGAAGATAAAAGTGGTCAAGTTTTAGAGGAAGGTATTACTGAGGCAGGGTCTATGTCGTCATGGATAGCAGCTGCAACGGCTTATACAAATCATGATATTGAAATGATCCCTATTTATATTTTTTATTCTATGTTTGGTTTTCAAAGAATAGGAGATCTCGCTTGGGCTGCTGGCGATAGTCAAGCTAGAGGTTTTTTAATAGGTGCTACAGCAGGAAGAACTACTTTAGCTGGGGAAGGTTTACAACATCAGGATGGACATAGTCATTTAATTGCTTCAACAATTCCTAATTGTGTTACATACGATCCTACTTTTCATTATGAGCTGGCAGTAATTTTTAGAGAGGGCCTGAGAAGAATGCACGAGAAAAAAGAAAATATTTTTTATTATATCACTACTATGAATGAAAATTATTCACATCCTGAAATGCCAAAAGATAAGAATTGTGAAGAAGGAATTTTAAAGGGCATGTATAAGATTAAAGATTTTAATAATCATAAAAAAACAAAAATTCAATTTTTAGGCTCTGGAACAATTTTGAGAGAAATGATATCTGCAGCTGAAATTTTGCAAAAAGAATATAAGATTGATAGTGAAATATGGAGTGTTACAAGCTTTAATGAACTTAGAAAAGATGGCATGGAGGTTGAAAGATATAATCTTTTAAATCCAGATAAAGATCCTAAAAAATCATATGTAGAAAAATGTTTAGATAAAACAGAGGGTCCGATAATGGCTGCTTCAGATTATATGAGGATGAACTCTGACCAAATTAGACCTTATATAAACAAAAGCTTTTATTCTCTTGGTACAGATGGTTTTGGTCGAAGTGATACAAGAAAAAATTTGAGAAAATTTTTTGAAGTCGATAAAGAGCACCTTGTAGCATATGGTTTGAGTATTTTAGCAAAAGAACAGCTAATAGCTTCAAAATATGCAGAAGAAGCAATAAAGAAATATAATATTGATAATAATAAACCATTTCCAACCAAGTTATAATGACAGAAACTGAAATAAAGGTACCTAATATTGGAGATTTCGAAGATGTTGAGGTAATAGAAGTTTTAGTTTCGGATGGTCAAGTAATAAAAAAAAATGACCCACTGATAACGATTGAAAGTGATAAATCCAGTGTAGAAATCCCATCGAATTATGATGGAAAAATTAAAACTTTGAAAACAAAAGTAGGAGATAAAGTTTCTGAAGGTGACTTAATTTTAATTTTAAAAAGTGAATCAAAAACAAATGAAAATATTGCAGAAAATAAGATAATAGAAAAAAAAGTAAATGAAACTCAAATAATAAAACCAGAAATACAGCAAAACTTAGTTGATAAAAAAATAATAGATATTTCATCTGCAAGTCCGAAGGCAAGAAAATTTGCAAGGGAACTTGGTATAAATGTCAATCAAGTTATAGGAAGTGAAAAAGATGGAAGAGTAATTGAGGACGATATAAAAAAATTTGTTGCTACAAGATCAAAAATCACTGAAGACACAAAAGAGATCAAATCAAATAAATTTAAAAACGAATTTGAACATTCAGATTTTGGAGAAGTTGAAATTAAAGACATACCAAGAGTTAAAAAACTTGCTTCAGCGTATCTCATAAACTCTTGGACAACTATACCTCATGTCACAAATCATGATGAGGTAGATATAACAGAGATGGAAAATTTTAGAAATTCACTTACGGATATGTATTCTGGAGAAAAAATGAAGATTACACCTCTAGCATTTATAATTAAAGCACTAGTTAAATCCTTAAAAAAGTTTCCAAGTTTTAATTCATCAGTTGACAAAATAGAAACTGGAAAAATGACATTAAAAAAATATTATCATATTGGTATTGCTGTTGACACTCCTAATGGTTTGATGGTTCCAAAAATCAGAAATGCAAATAACAAAAAAATTTCTTTAATAAGTAAAGAACTTAAGGAAGTAAGCGAATTGTGTAGAAATTTAAAAATAGATAAAAAAGAATTATTTGGAGGATCTATGACGATAACAAGTTTAGGGGGTATAGGAGGTTCATTTTTTACACCAATTATAAATTATCCTGAAGTAGCTATATTGGGTGTTGGTAGATCACAAAAAAAAAAAGTTTTTCTTAACAGAAAATTTCAAACAAGGGTAATGTTACCAATTTCATTATCTTATGATCATAGGATTATCGATGGTGCGGAGGCAGCTAGATTTAATAATGATATTAAAGAAAATTTGGGGAAAAATTTTGCTTATAAACTCGCAGTTTAATTAGCCATGTCAAAATCTATCTCTCTATTTAGTGCTTTATTGTGTACTTTAATTTGGGGAACTACATTTATAGCGCAAGATACCGGCATGGACAACATAGGTCCTTTTACATTTAATGCAGTTAGATTTTTTGTTGGTTTTTTAGCTATTTTACCTCTTGTGATTTTATTTGAATTAAAAAAAATTAAATCTGAGCTAAAAATAGATAAAAAAACTTTTTCTATTTATTCTTTATTAATTGGACTATCTCTCTTTTTAGGGTCTGCATTGCAGCAAGTCGCATTACTTTACACAGATGTTGCAAATGCTGCTTTTTTTACAATTTTTTATGTTCCTATGGTCCCAATAATTATTTTTTTATATGGAAGCAAAGGATTACATTGGAGTGTGTGGCCATCAGTGATTTTGTGTTTAATTGGAGGGTATTTGTTAACTAATTTTTATGATGCAACAGTAAGACTTGGCGATACTTTAGTAATTCTAGGAGCATTATTTTGGAGCACACATATAATATTTACTGGAATAATTGTTACTAAATACGATCTCCCTCTTACATTAGGTGCGATTCAAACTTTAATTGTAGCTTTTTTTTCTTTCTTAATTGGAATTATTTATGAGGAATTTGTTTACACTTACATTTTAATGGAAATCTATTCAATTTTATATGCAGGTATATTATCAGGCGGTTTTGCATTTGTATTACAAATTTATGCTCAAAAAAATATTACTGCAGCTCCTGCTGCTATAATTTTTTCACTAGAGGGTGTATTTGCAACAATAGCTGCCTGGTTTATTCTTAATCAAATTTTAGATATCAATAATTTACTTGGATGCTTTTTTATTTTATGTGGAGTACTTTTATCTCAACTACTTCCTCTAATTAAAATAAAAAAAGCTTAATAAATATAACTAAACAAAATCAAAGCGATTACTATTCTATAAACAACAAATACATTCATTGAGAATTTGTTAATATAAATTAAAAAAAATTTAACTATTAAAAAAGAAAATATAAAAGAAAATATAATAGCAATTAATACTAAGTAATTTAAATTCATTGTTTGATCTGCAACTTCTTTAAGACCAAGAATACTTGCTCCTGCCAAGGCCGGTATTGAAAGAAAAAAGGATATTTTACTAGAGTCAACTCTATTAAATTTTAGAATTCTAGCAGCTGTGATTGTAATCCCTGCCCTGCTTACCCCAGGTATAAGAGATAAAATTTGAAAAATACCTATAAGTAAAATTGATTGAAAATTCAAATTTGTTGAAATTTTTTTATCAAATTTACTTCTGTCCGAGATAAATAAAACAATAGCAAATACTAGTGTGGTCCATGCTATTACCTCTATATTTCTTAAGTGATGAATAAATCCGGTATTGTAAAGAAAATATCCAACAATTATAAGTGGAATTGAACCAATAAAAATTAAACTTAATAATCTTTTATTACTTTTGAAATCAAGTAATTCATCTTTAAAATAAAAAATTATTGCGATAAGGGATCCTAAATGAAGACTCACATCGATTAATAGAGAATTTGATTTAAACTCATACAAACTAGAAACTAATATTAAATGAGCTGATGAACTAACTGGCAAAAATTCAGAAACTCCTTGAATTGCAGAAAGAACAATAACTTCTATAATATTTTGAAACATCGACTCTTCGTAGCTTAAAAAAATGGCATTTCAAACAATACGATTTGTTCATAATAGATATGCAATTATGGAAATAACTAATATTTATGCTATTTTATATGTTTTAAAGGTCATAACTATTGACCTAAATAATGCTTTTACTAATAAAAACAATGTATAACTTGCCAGAATAAAAAAATATTATGACAAATAAAATGTTAAAATTTGTTGAAATAGGTCAGCAAACTCCACCTAAAAGGGAGGTCGATAATAGAAAAGATGATTTTAATGAAATTTATGACGAATTTCTTACCCAAAAAGCGCAAGAACAATCAAGTAGATGTTCACAGTGTGGAGTTCCTTTTTGTCAGGTGCACTGTCCATTAAGTAACAATATCCCCGATTGGCTTAAACTTACTGCTGAAGGAAGATTGAAAGAGGCATATGAATTGTCCCAAAGTACAAACAATATGCCAGAAGTATGTGGAAGAATATGTCCTCAAGATAGATTATGTGAAGGAAATTGCGTCATTGAGCAGTCTGGTCATGGAACAGTAACGATTGGCTCTATGGAAAAGTATATTACCGACAATGCTTGGGAACAAGGTTGGGTTAAACCAATATCAGTAAAATTTGAGAAAGATCAAAGTGTTGGAATTATAGGAGCAGGACCAGCTGGTTTAGCGGCTGCAGAACAACTAAGGAAAGATGGATACAAGATAACAGTTTATGATCGTTATGATAGAGCTGGTGGACTTTTAATTTATGGAATACCAAATTTTAAATTAGAAAAATATGTGGTCGAAAGAAGGACAAAACTTTTAAAAGATGGTGGAATTGAATTTGTTCAAAATTTTGAAGTTGGTAAAGACGCAACTTTAGATCAACTAAGAAAGAAACATGATGCGATACTTATCGCGACAGGAGTTTATAAACCGAGAGAAGTAAATTTACCAGGAAATGATTTAGATAATATTTTTCCTGCAATGGAATTTTTAACAGCTTCAAATAAAAAAGGTTTAGGAGACAAAGTTGAATTATTTGATAAGGGAATTTTAAATGCCGAAGGAAAAGATGTTGTTGTAATTGGTGGAGGTGATACTGCAATGGATTGTGTTAGAACATCTGTTAGACAAAAAGCAAAATCAGTAAAATGTTTATATAGAAGGGATAAAGAAAATATGCCAGGCTCGTCGAGGGAGGTTGCTAATGCTGAAGAAGAAGGTGTGGAATTTGTCTGGTTATCAAGTCCAAAAGAATTCAAAGGTAAAAACAAAATTGAAAATTTGGTTGTTGATCAAATTCAATTAGGTGAACCTGATGAGTCAGGCAGAAGAAGGCCTGAGATAAAAAACGATTCTGAATTTGAAATCCAAGCCGACATGGTCATTAAAGCACTTGGTTTTGATCCTGAAGATTTACCAAACTTGTTTGATACAAAAGAACTTCAAGTAACTAAGTGGGGAACTATAAAAACAGATTTTGACACAATGGAAACAAATTTAAAGGGAGTATTTGCTGCTGGAGATATAGTAAGAGGAGCTTCACTTGTTGTATGGGCCATTAAAGATGGAAGAGAGGCGGCTGCTTCAATGAAAAATTATTTAGAGGAGTTAAATATTAAAAAGACAAAAGTTGCATAATGAAAAATTATAAAAAAAATTTAGAACTTCTTACAAAGAATCATGTTTATTCTAAAGAGATGGAACATGATGCATGTGGAGTTGGGGTAATAGTTTCTACAGAAGGTAAAAAATCTCGGGAAATTGTAGAGTACGGAATAGAGGCACTTAAGGCTGTTTGGCATAGAGGTGCTGTTGATGCAGATGGTAAAACTGGGGATGGAGCAGGAATCCATGTTGAGATACCTAAAGATTTTTTTATAGAGAAAATTGAGGTTACGGGACATGATTATGATAACGCTGAAATATGTGTGGGTATGATATTTCTGCCACGAAATGATTATTCAGCGCAAGAAAGTTGCAAAACAATTGTAGAGAGTGAATTAACTAAAAATAATTTTAGTATTTATGGATGGAGACAGGTCCCAGTAAATCCAAAAATTTTGGGACAAAAAGCCCTTCAAACTATGCCTGAAATTATTCAAGTACTATTTAAATCAAATGATCAAAATTTACTTGATAAAAACTTAGAAAGAAAAATTTATGAGACTAGAAAGAAAATTGAGAAAAAGGCTTTTCAATTATCTTTAAATAATTTTTACATTTGCTCTATTAGCTCTAAGTCAATTATATATAAAGGTTTATATCTTGCTGAGGCAATTTCAGATTTTTATTTAGATTTGAAAGATAAAAGGTTCATATCTAGATACGCTATCTTTCATCAAAGATTTTCTACTAATACCGCTCCTAGTTGGAGTTTGGCTCAACCATTCCGAGCGATTGCTCATAATGGTGAAATAAATACATATAAAGGAAATAAAAATTGGATGAAAGTTCATGAGCAAGAAATGAGCAGTCCTTTATTTGATAATGTTGAAAATTTAAAACCTGTAATACAAAAAGGTGTCTCTGACTCAGCAGCACTTGATAATGTTTTTGAATTGCTAAATAAATCAGGACAACCAGCTCCATTAGCTAAATTGATGTTAGTACCTGACGCATGGTCAAAAAAAAATAAGACATTACCAAAAAGTCATCAACAATTATTTAATTTTTTAAATAGTACAATGGAACCATGGGATGGACCAGCCGCTATAGCTGCTACCGATAATGAATGGGTTATTGCAGCGAATGATAGAAATGGTTTAAGACCATTAAGATATGCAATTACAAAAGATAAAATGTTGTTTGCTGGATCAGAGACAGGAATGATCGAATTAAATGAGAAGAAAATTTTATCAAAAGGTAGATTAGGACCTGGTGAAATTTTAGGTGTTAGAATTGAAAAAGGCAAGGTTTTTTCAAATACTGAAATAAAAGATTATTTAGCTAAAGAATTTAAACACTTTAATTCTCAAATTGTCGATTTGGATGAAAAATTAATTATATCCAATGAAAAAAATATTTTTGAGGGTGAGGCTCTAAGAAGAAGACAATATACTTTTGGAATTAGTTTAGAGGATTTAGAGCTTATTTTACACCCAATGGCCGAAGACGCAAAAGAAGCAACTGGTTCAATGGGAGATGATACTCCACTTGCAGTATTATCTGATAAATATAGACCACTCTATCATTTTTTTAGACAAAACTTCAGCCAGGTAACAAACCCACCTATTGATTCACTTCGAGAAAATAAAGTTATGAGTCTAAAAACTCGTTTTGGAAATTTAGGTAATATTTTAGATTTTGATACTTTAACGGAGGAGAATATTTATGTTCTTAATAGTCCGATTTTATCCAATTCTCAATTTGAGAAATTTATTAATTTTTTTGGAAAAAATTCTGTAATAATGGATTGTAGCTTTTCAAAAGATGAAAGTTTGTCTGATGCGATTGTTAGAATTCAAAAGGAAGCTGAAATAGCTGTAAGGCAAGGGATAACTCAATTGATTCTTAGTGACAAAGAGATATCTGATCAGAAACTACCTATACCAATGCTTTTATGCGTTGGATCTATAAACACATTTTTAATAAAAAAAAAATTAAGAGGTTATGTTTCTCTAAATGTCCAATCAGGAGAGGCAATGGACACACACTCATTTGCTACACTAATAGGAGTAGGCGCTACTACAGTAAACCCTTATTTGGCTTTTGATAGTTTGTACCAAAGATTTTCAAAAAAACTATTTGGTCAATTTAGTTTTGATGATTGTGTAGAGAGATACATAAAGTCTGTTAACGCAGGACTATTAAAAATAATGTCAAAAATGGGTATATCTGTTTTAAGTTCTTATAGAGGTGGTTGTAATTTTGAAACTGTTGGATTAAGCAGAACAGTAGTTAATGATTATTTTCCTGGTGTTACTTCGAAAATCTCTGGAATTGGTTTGACTGGAATAGAAAAAAAAATTAGAGAAATTCATAAAGAGGCTTTTGAAAGTTCAGAAACAGTTCTTCCAATTGGTGGTATTTATAGATATAGAAAAAATGGCGAAACTCATCAATATCAAGGAAGATTAATTCATTTGCTACAAAGTGCAGTGGGGTCAAACTCTTATGAAGCATATAAAAAATATGCTGAAGGTATTTATAATTTGCCTCCTATAAATTTAAGAGATTTAATTAATTTTAGAAAAAAGAAATTAGGTCCTTCAATCGATTTAAGTAAAGTTGAACCAATTCAAAATATATTAAAAAGATTTGGAAGTGGTAGTATGTCTCATGGTGCATTATCAAAAGAGGCTCATGAAACTTTAGCAATCGGAATGAATAGAATAAAAGGAGCTTCTTGTAGTGGAGAGGGTGGTGAGGATGAGAAAAGATTTAAAGTGATGCAAAGTGGTGATAGTGCAAACTCAAGAGTAAAACAAATTGCCTCTGCAAGATTTGGAGTCACTATTAATTATTTAAACAATTGTAATGAAATTGAAATAAAAATTGCTCAGGGAGCAAAACCAGGAGAAGGTGGTCAATTACCTGGTTTTAAGGTAACAGATGAAATTGCAAAATTAAGGCATTCAACTCCTGGAGTTACTCTAATATCTCCACCTCCGCATCACGATATTTATTCAATAGAAGATTTGGCTCAATTAATTTATGACTTAAAACAGATAAATCCAAAAGCTCGAATAGGGGTGAAGTTAGTTGCATCATCTGGAGTAGGAACAATTGCAGCAGGGGTAGCTAAAGCTGAAGCTGATATAATATTAATTTCAGGTCATAATGGAGGAACTGGAGCTACGCCACAAACAAGTGTCAAGTATGTTGGAATACCTTGGGAGATGGGTCTTACCGAAGCAAATCAAGTCTTAACATTAAACAATCTTAGACACAAAGTAACGTTACGAACTGATGGTGGAATTAAAACTGGAAGAGATGTTGTAATTGCTGCAATGATGGGTGCAGAGGAGTATGGTGTTGCAACGACAGCTTTGGTAGCTATGGGCTGTATAATGGTTAGACAATGCCATTCAAACACTTGCCCAGTTGGAGTATGTACTCAGGATGAAAAATTAAGAGAGAAATTCACTGGAACACCTGACAAAGTAGTAAATTTATTCACTTTTATAGCCTCGGAAGTTAGAGAGATATTATCTGAACTTGGTTTTAAATCACTTAACGAAATAATTGGTAGAACTGATTTGTTAATGCAGGTTAACAAAGCCTCTCCCAATCTAGATGACTTAGATTTAAATCCATTGTTTGTTCAAGCAGATCCAGGAGATAATAAAAGATATTGTGAAAGCTCAGAAATAAATAAAGTTCCTGATACTTTAGATCAGGAAATTTGGCCAGAGATAGAAAAAGCATTGGATAACTCACAGCAAATTGAAAAAGAATATTCAATAAAAAATACAAATAGAGCTGTAGGTACTAGAATTTCTCATCATCTTTATAAAAAATATGGTTATGAAAAATTAGACGAAAATTTTTTAACTTTAAATTTTAGAGGGTCAGCAGGGCAATCTTTTGGTGCTTTTTCAACAAAAGGATTAAAACTTATATTAAAAGGAGATGCCAATGATTATGTTGGAAAAGGACTGTCTGGTGCTACAATATCAATTAAACTTTCAGATGAGAGTAATTTAATTTCAAATGAGAATACAATTATAGGTAATACAGTTCTTTATGGAGCTACTTCTGGAAAACTTTTTGCAGCAGGATTAGCTGGGGATAGATTTGCAGTAAGAAATTCTGGAGCAACATCAGTTGTAGAGGGATGTGATTCTAATGGTTGTGAATATATGACTGGTGGTACCGTGGTAATTTTAGGTGACGTAGGAGATAATTTTGCTGCAGGAATGACAGGTGGTATGGCATTTATCTATGATAAAAATCAACAATTCGAAAAAAAAGTAAACCCCGAATCAGTTATATGGCAAAATGTAGAAACAGATTACTGGAAACAATTTTTAAAAAATTTAATTAATGAACATCTTAAAGAAACAGGTTCAGATTTATCTAACAATATAATTGAAAACTTTGATAAAGAGTTAATCAATTTTATTCAGGTTTGTCCTAAAGAAATGTTAAACAAAATTAAAAATCCAATTAATTTAAAAAAAGAAGTTAAAAAAGTTGGTTAAATTAGGAGTTTTAGCTCTTTCAAAATTATATTTAGATACTTTTTATTCGATAAGCTGTGGTCTCCATTTTTAATAATATTTAATTTTTTTTTTGCCTTTGGAAATAATTTTAAAATTTTTCTTGAATAAGATATTGGCACTGATTCATCTTTTTCACCATGAACCATTGTTACTTTAATTTTAAAATTAAATTTTTTGTTTAAAACTTTATTTTTTCTACCATCTTTTATCAATTGTAGTGTTATTGGATATTCATAGTTACCATGTTTTAAATTATAAATACCCTTTTGAATTGTCTCTTTTTTCATTTTTTTAGTAAATTTCTTCCACATCAAATTTTCTAGAAATTCAGGTGCGGCACCTATCCCCATAAATCCTTTAATTTGATTTTTGAAAATTCTAAATTGATTAAGTGATATCCACGCGCCCATGCTGGAGCCAATTAATATAAAATCTCTCTTTTTAACAATTTTTTTTATCAATAGGTTTGTTTGTTTGGTCCATTTGCTAATATTTCCCTCAATAAATTTTCCTGATGATTTTCCATGTCCAGAATATTCTAAAGCTAAAAATCCAACTTTTTTTTTTATAGCAAATTTTAAAAATTGTTTGGGTTTTTTTCCTTCAAGATCGGACATGAAACCATGAAGAAATACAATAAATTGATTATTTTTTTCATCATGCTTTAAATAGCGAATTTTTTTTAATTTCGATAATTTGTAATAACTATATTTTATCATTAACGTTTAATAGTTAATTCTATTAATGTATAATTATATCAAATGTCATCTGATTTAAAAGTTTTACAAGTCATTCCAAAATTGGGTTATGGTGGAGCAGAAACAGGCTGTTATGATATCGCTCATTATTTACCAGAAAACGGATGTAAGTCTTATTTAGTAACAAGTGGTGGCGAACTGATAAAATTTATAAATAAAGAAAAAGTTAAATTAATAAGATTACCAGTACATAGTAAAAACCCATTACTAATTTTATTTAACACTCTAGCTTTAATATTCATTATTATTTTTAATAATATTTCTATAGTCCATGCTAGAAGTAGAGCACCTGCTTGGTCATGCTTCTTTGCTACAAAAGTAACAAAAAGAAAGTTTGTGACTACATTTCATGGTACTTATAATTTTAATAGTAAAATTAAGAAGTTTTATAATTCAGTAATGGTTAAATCAAACTTGGTTATTGCCGGATCAAATTTTATATTTTCACATATTAAAAATAATTATTCAGATTATTTAGATGTAAAAAAAAAATTATTAGTAATTTTTAGAGGAATAAATGTTGATTATTTTGATTCTTCAACCAAAACTGAGATAGAGGAAAAGGAATTGCTTAAAAAATGGGGAATTGAGGAGAATAAAAAAATAATTTTATTGCCAGGACGACTAACTTCATGGAAAGGACAAGAGCTTTTTTTAGAAGCTATTAACTTAGTTAATAATCAGCTTGGATATGAAGCATTTTATGCAGTAATACTTGGAAGTGACCAAGGTCGAGATTTGTTTAAAAAAAAACTTATTAGATTAAGCGAACAATATAGAATGACTAAACAAGTTAAATTTATAAATCACTGTAAAGACATGGCATTAGCCTACAAAGTTTCAGATATAGTTATTTCATCATCAATAGAACCAGAAGCTTTTGGAAGAGTAGCAGTTGAAGCACAAGCTATGGAAAAGATAATAATAGCTAGCAATATTGGTGGTTCTAATGAGACTGTTATTGATGAGAAAACAGGGTTTCTTTTTGAGAGTGGAGACGCAAAATCATTAAGTGAAAAAATTTTAAAAATATTAAATTTTGATGAAACAACGCTGAAAATGATTGGTATAGAGGGAAGAAAAAATATTGTAAGTAAATTTAATGTTGAAAAAATGTGCTTTTCTACTTATTCAGAGTACAAAAAATTAATGAATTAAATGCCAATAATAACTTTACCAGACGGAAATAATTTAAAGTTTCCAAAAAAGATTACTGGGCTAGAAATAGCCGAAAAAATTAGCAAATCCTTAGCTAAACAAGCATTGATAATGAGTGTTGATGGAGAGCTTAAAGACTTATATTTTGAAATTGATAAAGATAGCTCTATTAAAATTTTTACTTCAAAAGACCCTGAAGGGTTAGAGGTTATCAGGCATGATACAGCTCATATAATGGCTATGGCTGTTCAAGAATTGTATCCAGGCACTCAAGTAACTATTGGACCAGTAATAGAGAATGGATTTTATTATGATTTTGCTAGAAAAGAACCATTCACAACTGATGATCTTCAAAAGATTGAAAAAAGAATGTCAGAGATAATTGATAAAGACGTGAAAACAAGAAGAGAAGTTTGGGAAAGAAAAAAAGCAATTAGCCATTTCAAGAAAATTGGTGAAAAATATAAAGCCGAAATAATTGACAGCATTCCAGGGAATGAGGAGCTTTCAGTTTATCATCATGGTGAAACTTGGCATGATTTATGTAGAGGACCACATTTAGTGTCATCCGGAAAAATTGGTAAAGCCTTTAAATTAATGAAAGTTTCCGGAGCATATTGGCGTGGAGATTCCAAAAATGAAATGCTTCAAAGAATTTATGGAACAAGCTGGGCAAATCAAAAAGAATTAGATGATTATTTGAAAAGAATCGAAGAAGCTGAAAAAAGAGATCATAGAAAACTCGGAAAAGAAATGGATTTATTTCATTTTAGAGAAGAAAGCCCAGGTTCTGTTTTTTGGCATGAAAAAGGATGGGCTCTTTTTCAAAAATTAATTAACTATATGAGGGCTCGACAAGATGCTGCAGGATACAAAGAAGTTAATACGCCAGAAGTATTAGATCGATTACTTTGGGAGAAATCTGGACATTGGGAAAAATATGGAGAGAACATGTATACTTCAGAGACACCAGATGAAAAAGTATTTGCGATTAAACCAATGAATTGTCCTGGCCATATACAGGTTTTTAATCAAGGAATAAAAAGTTACAGAGATCTGCCATTAAAAATTACTGAATTTGGTAAAGTTCATAGATATGAACCTTCAGGTGCTTTACATGGTTTATTAAGAGTAAGAGCGTTTACACAAGATGATGCTCATATTTTTTGTTCTGAAGATCAAATTACCAGTGAATGTTTGGATGTTACCAATTTAATTTTAGATATTTATAAGGACTTAGGTTTTGAAAAAGTAATATTAAAATATGCTGATCGACCAGAAGTCAGAGTTGGTGATGATAATATTTGGGATAAAGCTGAAGCGTCTTTACTAGAAGCTATTAAGGCTTCAAAATTAGAGTATAGCGTCAATAAAGGTGAGGGTGCTTTTTATGGTCCAAAAATTGAATTTGTTTTAAGAGATGCAATTGGAAGAGATTGGCAATGTGGAACGCTTCAAGTAGATTTTAATTTACCCGGAAGACTTAATGCATCCTATGTGGACAAAGATGGAGCTAAAAAAGTACCAGTAATGTTACACAGAGCTTTATTTGGATCTCTTGAAAGATTTATAGGAATTTTGATTGAAAACTATGCTGGTAAATTTCCTTTTTGGATTTCTCCCCTACAAACAGTAGTAATTCCGATAACAGAAGATTTTGATGATTATGCAATTAAAGTTTCAAAAAAAATAAAAGAAGCTGGGATGAGTTCATACGTCGATTTAAAAAAACATAATTTAAACAATAAAATTAAAGAACATTCGCTTGCAAAAATACCTCTATTATTAATTTGTGGTAAAAAAGAAGTTGACAGTAACTCAGTAACGATTAGAAGATTGGATTCTAATAAACAAGAAAATATGGATTTAGGCTTATTCTTAAAAACATTCACTGCTTTAAATAAAGCGTCTTCAAACTAAGTGGCAGATTTTAAACAAAATTATTTCCAAAGAAGAACGAAAGATCGTGGGCCAAGATCAAATAACCGGATCTCATCGCCTGAAGTTCAAGTTATAGCAAGAGATGGAGAAAATTTAGGAGTACTTAGCACAAATGAAGCTATCGTAATTGCAAAAAATCAAGGTTTAGATTTGATCGAAATTGCTCCAAACGCTAATCCTCCAGTTTGCAAAATTATGGATATGGGTAAATTTAAATATGATGCTCAAAAAAAAGCAAATCTTGCAAAAAAAAAACAAAAGATAGTATTACTCAAAGAAATTAAAATGAGACCAGTTACAGAAACTCATGATTACGAATTTAAAGTTAAAAATGCAAAAAAATTTATCTCAAAAGGAGATAAAGTAAAATTTACAATTAGATTTAAAGGTCGAGAATTACAGCACTCACATCTTGGAAATGAATTGATGACCAAGATTAAAGAAGACATGAAAGAAGTTGGTAAAGTTGAATTGCATCCTAAGTTTGATGGAAAACAAATGATTATGGTTATTCAACCTTTATAAGGTTTTTTAGGGTTGTAAATTTTAACCATTCTTTGTATAACCTCGCAGAATTATGCCAAAACTTAAAACAAAAAGCTCAGCAAAAAAAAGATTTAAGATATCTGCAAAGGGTAAAGTAATGACAGCTCAAGCTGGTAAGAGACATGGCATGATTAAGAGAACTAATTCACAAATTAGAAAATTAAGAGGCACTACAGCGATGTCAAAACAAGATGGAAAAATTGTAAAATCGTATATGCCCTATAGTTTAAGAGGATAAAATGGCGAGAGTTAAAAGAGGTGTAACTAGCCGAGCAAAACATAAAAAAGTTTTAAAAGCTGTCAAAGGTCAGTGGGGCAGAAGAAAAAATACT
>CABYPE010000011.1 GCA_902520685.1 uncultured Pelagibacteraceae bacterium
AAAATGTCGATGAGGAACAACTAAAAATTTTAAAAATTGCTCAAGAATGTATTAATAATGATAAAAGTTTATCAATACTCAGTGATCAATTTGATAAAAAAGTTCTCAATCAAAGTGGGCTTTTATCTATAAAACCAAAAATTTTTGTTTGTAATGTAGATGAAAAAAGTATTCAAAATGGAAATAAATACACGCAAAATTTTATAAATAAATACAGTAAAGAAGATACTTTAATTGTATCTGCGGATATTGAAAATCAAATTAATGAACTAGAAAAAGATGAACGTAAAAATTATATGAAAATGATTGGTTTAAGAGAAACAGGTCTTAATATGTTAATACAAAAGGGTTACAAAATTTTGGAACTAGATACTTATTTTACGTCTGGACCTGAAGAAACTAGAGCCTGGACTATTGAAAAAAATTGTACAGCTCCAAAAGCTGCAGGAGAGATTCACACTGATTTCGAAAAAGGGTTTATTAGAGCAGAAACAGTTTCTTATGATGACTTCGTTGCTAATGATGGATGGACAAATTCAAAAATGAATGGAAAAATGCGATTAGAGGGTAAAGATTATATTGTTAAAGATGGAGACGTTTTAAACTTCCGTTTCAATACGTGACCAAATCCTTTTCATACTAAAATAAACTAAGATTGTTAGGATTATTAAATATAAAATAGCTTTAAAACCCATCTGATGTCTTGATTCTAAATGAGGTTCAGCTGCCCACATCAAAAATGTTGTTACATCTTTAGACATTTGTTCAACTGTTGAATTAGTTCCATCGGCATACTCAACCAATCCATCTGACAGCTGATTGGCCATTTTTATTTTATTACCGTACATAAACTTATTATAATAAACCCCATCGTCTAACTTAATGTCTGCAGGTGGATCTTCATATCCTTGAAGAAGGGAATAAATATAATCTACCCCACCACCTCTTGCTTTAACCAAAACAGACATGTCAGGTGGATAAGCACCTCCATTTGCGGCTTGAGCAGCCTTAACATTTTCATAAGGCATAACGAATTTATCAGATAATTTACCTGGTCTTGTAAACATTTCTCCATCTGCGTTTGGTCCATCTTTAACTTCAAAAGATGCAGCTATGACTTTTGCTTGTGCTTCTGTGAATTCTGGACCACCTTTTTCTGCCAAATTTCTATAACTCAAATATTTCATAGAATGACATGAGGCACATACCTCTGTATAAACTTGATACCCTCGCTGAAGCGCTCCTCTATCAAATTTGCCGAAAAGACCTTTAAAGCTCCAATCAGTTTTTAAATACTCCACCTTTTCAGCTGCAAAAGATTTATTATGGAAACAAACAACCAATATTATGAAGATTGATATTCTAAAAAGATTTTTCACTTATTTGTAAAACTTTCCTTATTTCTTGCTGTAGCAAAATTAGGAGATCCACCTAAAACAGGTTCTGTAATACTTAATGGTATTGGAAGGGTTTTCTCTTTAAACCCTAAGACTGGCAATATAACTAGAAAATGTAAAAAATAATAGGCAGTAGCAACTCTCGCAATTAGTAAATAAAGTCCTTCTGCCGGCATTGCTCCTACATAGCCTAAGATTAAAACATCAATAACCAAGATCCAATAAAATTGTCTATATAAAGGTCTGAATACAGCTGATCTAATTTTAGAGGTATCTAACCAAGGAAGAGCAGCTAAAATTAAAATAGCAGACAACATAGCGACAACTCCTAAAAGTTTATCTGGAACTGATCTTAAAATTGCATAAAAAGGTAATAAGTACCATTCTGGAACAATATGTGCTGGAGTAACTAATGGATCAGCCTCAATATAATTATCAGCATGACCTAAAATATTTGGTGTGTAAAAAACAAAGAACGCAAAAACAATCATAAACATTAACAAAGCAAAACCATCTTTAATTACAATATATGGATGAAATGGAACTGTATCTTTAGACGGTTTTTGTATATCAATACCTACTGGATTATTATTTCCAGGAACATGTAATGCCCAAATATGTAATACAACCAAACCTAAAATTAAAAATGGGATTAAATAATGAAGTGTAAAGAATCTTGTTAACGTTGGATTATCAACTGAATAGCCGCCCCAAAGCCATGTTACAATTCCCTCTCCAACTAAAGGGATCGCACTAAATAAATTTGTAATCACCGTTGCACCCCAAAAACTCATTTGTCCCCAAGGAAGCACATATCCCATAAATGCTGCTGCCATCATCAGTAAATAAATTATAATACCTATGATCCAGATTATCTCTCTCGGAGATTTATAAGAACCATAAAATAAAGATCTAAATATGTGAATATAAACTGCTAAAAAAAACATTGATGCACCATTTGCATGTATATACCTGATTAACCATCCATAATTAACATCTCTCATTATATGTTCAACACTGTCAAAAGCCATATCAGCATGCGCAATGTAATGCATAGCTAAAACTAAACCTGTAACGATTTGAGTAATTAAACAAAAAGTAAGTATTCCTCCAAACGTCCACCAATAATTTAAATTCTTAGGTGTTGGATAATCTGTTAGATGATTAGCTAAAGTTAATAATGGCAAACGATCATTAAACCATTTACCTACTTTTGACTTTGGTGTGTACTCGTGATCACTCATAATTGTTTATCCAATTTTTATAGTATTAGCACTAACAAATTCATATTTTGGGACTTCCATATTTGTTGGTGCTGGACCTTTTCTAATTCTTCCTGATATATCATAATGTGATCCGTGACATGGACAAAACCAACCATTATAATCTCCTTTTTGATCTAAAGGAACGCACCCCAAATGAGTACAAACTCCTAACATCACTAACCATTCAGGATTTTTAGCTCTATCTTCGTCTTTTTCAGGGTGTTTCAAATCTTCAAGCTTAACTGCTTTTGCTTCCGCTATTTCTTCTAAGGTTCTCCTTCTAATAAAAACTGGTTTGCCTCGCCACAAGACAGTGATTGTTTTACCAGGGTCGACAGTACTAACATCAACTTCTGTACTAGCCAAAGCCTTTACAGATGCGTCTGGATTCATTTGATCTATCATAGGCCAAATAGTTGCACCTATACCTACTGCCCCAACTGCATAAGTTGCAGTGAATAAGAAATCTCTTCTATTAGTTTTTTTTTCAGACATTCGTTAATTTAGTTAAATATACTCAATATAGAATTTTTCTACTTAAATATACGTTTTCATATAATATAAAATACTGAATTTACTACTGAAAGAATGACACAGAAACCATTAAATCGAGCACCTAAAATTGCATTATTTGAACCTGATATACCTCAAAATACAGCTGCAATAATAAGAACATGTGCATGTCTAGGAGCTAAACTTGAAATTATTGAACCGTGTGGATTCTTGCTTTCAGATAAAAGATTTAAGAGAGTGGTAATGGATTACATGGACAAAAGTGAGATTAAATTTTATCAAAGTGCAGAGGAATTTTTTAAATATAAAAAAAATGAAAGAATTATATTGATGACAACCAAAGCTTCTGAATCATATACAAAATTTAAATTTAATAAGAATGATACTATTTTGTTTGGGCGTGAAAGTTCTGGTGTAACTCAGGAAGTACATGAATTTGTAAACAATAGATTAAAAATACCTATGGAAACTAACAAACGATCATTGAACTTAGCATCATCTGTTGCAATTATTTTAGCAGAATGTTTAAAGCAAACAAAATGGATTTAGATATTAAAAAAGATTTAACGAGTAACTGGTTTAAATTGCTTCAAGAAGCTATTTGTAATGATATTAGTGAATTGGAAAATCATAAAATAAAATTTATTTCTCACACTTGGAAAAGAAATCAAAAAAAAGATGAAGGGGGTGGTGAGTACAGAATATTAAAAGACGGAAAGGTGTTTGATAAAGTGGGAGTAAATTTTTCAAAAGTTTATGGAAAATTTCCAAAAAATTTTCAAAAAAATATTCTTGGAGCTCATAATGACCCTAGATTTTGGGCATCT
This sequence comes from uncultured Pelagibacteraceae bacterium, assembly GCA_902520685.1. GTDB lineage: Bacteria > Pseudomonadota > Alphaproteobacteria > Pelagibacterales > Pelagibacteraceae > Pelagibacter. The sequence goes on from CABYPE010000011.1 coordinate 4,003, forward strand.
GGGATATCAGTTGTAATGCATATGAAAAATCCATTAATTCCAGCTATGCATTTTAACACTAGATTTATAATAACGACACAACATTGGTTTGGTGGAGGAATGGATATCACTCCATGCAAAAAAGATGAATTAGAGAAACAATATTTTCATCAAACATTAAAAAAGATGTGTAACCATCATAATAAAAGTTATTACAAAAAGTATAAAAAAATGTGTGACAAATATTTTTATTTACCTCATCGAAAAGAACCTAGAGGTATTGGTGGAATTTTCTTTGACTATAAAAATAATAATTTTGAAAAAGATTTTAAATTTGTGAGAGATGTTGGTGTTACATTTCAAATGCTTTTCAACAGAATTATCAGAAAGAAATTAAAAAAAAAGTGGACTAAAGATGATAAAGAATTGCAGTACATTAAAAGAGGAAGGTATACTGAATTTAATTTATTATATGATAGAGGTACAAAGTTTGGATTACAAACTGAAGGTAATGTAGAGGGAATTTTGATGTCTCTTCCTCCTCTAGCAAAATGGAAATGATATGGATAAAGAACCAATAACTCTTAATGGATTAGAAAAACTAAAAGAAGAGTTAGTATACTTAAAAGAAAAAAAAAGACCTGAAATAGTTGCGGCTATTTCAGAAGCAAGATCCCATGGAGACTTAAAAGAGAATGCTGAATATCATGCTGCTAAAGAAGATCAATCACTTAACGAAGGAAGAATTACGCAGATTAATGATATAATTGCGAGAGCAAATGTTGTCGACGTAACCAAATTAAATAATGAAGGTAAAGTTATTTTTGGTTCTACTGTTTTCTTAGAAAACTTAGATACAGGTGAGAAAATTAATTACAAAATTGTAGGAAAAGATGAGGCCGACCTTAAACAAAAACTTATTTATTTTCAATCCCCAATTGGAAAAGGGTTAATTGGAAAAAACAAAAAAGATCTAGTTGAAATAAATACACCTGCAGGTACTAAGAATTTTGAAATTATAAATGTTAAATATATTTAGCGACTTAAAATTTTATCAATTTGTTTTTCAGACAACTTAAAATTGTTATTCACCCACTCCTCTTCAATAGTTTTAAGTTTAGTGCCTAAACTTTTTCCCTCTGCAATTTGATAATTTTCCATCAAAAATTTTGCACCAACTGGCATAGTAGGTAAATCTTTAAATTGAAATTGCTCAATAAATTTGAGAATTTTTTTATCAATCTTTCTAGATAAAAAAATCTTAAAACTTAAAATATCTATAAGAGCCTGTTTACCTTTATAATAAAAAATTTTATTTAAATTTTTTTCAGAAAAAGACTGTGAGGAAATTTCATTATTATAAAAATTATCAATTATTTTTAATCTTTTTTGATCTTTTTTAGAAATATTGAATTTATATAAAAAATAATCAGTATTATCACTTTTATCAATTATTAGAGTTGAGAGGAGAAATATAAAATCTGATTCACCAATCTTAGTTTTTGCAAAACTATTTGGATTTGCAAATAACCTGAAATTTTTAAGCTGTGGGAATACAATTTCAAATATTTCTAATGAAAATTTATCTTTTGAAAGCTTTGTCAAAATATTTGATTTAAAAAATTTTTTTAATTCATCTAATAATCTTTCTTTAGACAAGGAAGATATTCCAACTATATTCTTTTTGATAAGTTTTGAAGTTTCAAATTCATGTTTATAATTTGAATAACTTAGATAAAACCTAAAATAACGAAGTATTCTTAAATAATCTTCTTTAATTCTAAGCTCTGGATCACCAATAAATTTTATAACACCGTTCTCTAAATCTTTTTTTCCATTGTAAGGGTCAAATAAATTTCCATCTATGTCAGCGTAAATAGAATTTATTGTGAAATCTCGCCTTGATGCATCTTTTTTCCAATCAGTTGAAAATCTTACTTGTGCATGTCTACCATCTGTTTCCACATCTTCTCTTAAGCTTGTTATTTCAAAATTATAATTATCTATGACGGCAGTAATTGTTCCATGTTCAATTCCTGTTTCATAAAAATTTATATTATTTTGTTTTAAAACCTCACATACCTGTTGAGGGTTTAAATTGGTTGCAAGATCAATGTCGTCAACTATTTCTCCTTTAATTATTTTTCTTATACACCCACCCACATATCTTATTTCAGAATTTGATGAAAAATTATTTATTGAATTAAAAATTTTTTTAACTGGACTGTTTTTTGATAAATCTATTATTTTTTTTGAAACATGATTAAGGTTTTGGGTTCTTTTAATAAATTTATTTAAAAAGTTAATCATATATGGCTGGGGCGCTAGGATTCGAACCTAGGATGCAGGTACCAAAAACCCGTGCCTTACCACTTGGCTACGCCCCAATAGTATCCTCGTATAACATAAAAAAAATAAATTTATATAGTTTTTGAAATTTTGCACCAGTAATTTCTAAATTGTTTTTTTACTTTTTTTTCAGCTTCTTTGCACTTTTCTGCTGAATTAAAATAAGCAATTATTGCCGAGCCAGAACCCGTCATTCTTACCAATTCAGCCTTAGACAATTTATCTAAAAAAAACTTTAAGTTTCTCACTTTTGGATATTCCTGAAGTACTATTTTTTCTAGGTCATTTTTCTTGTTTTTTAAAAACTTAAGGTCAAACAAATCTTTAGAAATTGAATTAAATTCTGGTTTATAAAATTTTTTCACTTTTGAATAAATTTCCTTTGTTGAACAACCAAAGCCTGGTTTTACAATTAAAGTATAAAATTTTTTTTTGATAGGTAGAATTTTAACAAAATTGTTTTTTTTTAAAATTAAACTTTTTGAGTACAGGCCTAAAAAAACATCAGACCCAATTGAATTAGATAATTCTTTAATTTCATTTTTTTTTATCTTTATAAATTTTCTTTTTATAAAAAAATTTAAGATATTTGCAGCATTCATTGACCCGCCACCTAGACCAGCCTTGGAAGGAATATTTTTTTTTATGATTATTTCAAATTTACTTTTTTGTAGTTTTTTTTTTTCAATAATATCAAATAATTTTGATATGGTATTTTTAGAATTTATACCATTTGAAAATTTTCCAATAAATCTTATCTTGTGATTTTTATAATTAATTTTTCTAATTTTAATTTCATCATGTAAATCTAAAAAAGCTACAATACTTTCAATTTTATGTAATTTTTTAGCTTTACCTACCACATTTAAAGCTAAATTGATCTTTGCATGGGATTTGATCTTATAATAACTCATTATGAGTTTTGTAGTCCTATAACTAATTTATTTTTAATTTGATCTAATAAATCATCTTCCGCATCTTCCATTTTTAAAACCATGGACCAAAAATACCTAGCTTGTATTTTTCTATTTAATTTCCAAAGAATGTCACCATAATGATCATTAACAATAGGATCATCTGGCATTAATTGAACTGCTCTATTCAAAAATTGTTCTGCTTTTATATAATCTTCGACCAAATAATAAGCCCACCCAATAGAGTCTATTATATATGGATCGTTATTTTCTTGCTCATAAGCTTTTTCTAACATTTTTATAGATTCATTGATTTTATAACCTCTTTCGAGCCAAGAATAAGCTAAGTAATTTAACACATAAGCATCATCAGGATTTATTAAAAGAGAATTTTGTAAATCGTTGTCAGCCCTTTCATAATCTTTCAATCTCTCATAGCTTCCACCTCTTCTGTATAACAAATCTGCCTTTACTTCATTGTCATCTTCCAAGTTATTAATTATTAATGAATAATATTCTATAGCCTTTTCATATTCTTTTGAATTTTTATAAAAATTTGCAATATCAAAAATAAATTTGTTATTTGGATTGTCAATTTTATTAAATTTTGATGTTATATAATTTAATGCTTCCTCACGGCTTCTAGTCTTAATAATTATTTGAGCTTCTTTTTTTGATCTATACCAATAATAAAAATCTTGGTTTTTATCAAAATTTTTGAGTACATTTTTTGATTTTAAGTAATCTTTATTAAGATATAAATTTTCTGTAACTAATGACAAATTAAAAACAAATTTAGGGTTTAGAAAATTTGATAAACTTAGATAAAAATTTGATTTTTCAAATTCATTCTGTGAAGAGAATAAATTTGAAATCAAAAATAAAAACTCTCCAATAATATCATTTTGATTATTGCATGAAAAAACTTTTCTAAATTCTTTAGTTTGATTTCTATCTATCCAACTTTTTCCCTGAGATAATAACAAAGTAGTATTTACATAATCTAGTTTATCTGTAATTGATTTTGCTTTTTTGAATTTGTCTTTTTCAATTAAATAAGTTAAATAAAAAAATAAATATCTTGAGTAATCAGCTTGACTATTGTTGATTAAATTTGAAAAAAAAAAGTCTGTATTTTTATCATTCAAATAACATCGTTGAAAAGTTTCAGATATTAAAGATATGCTGCCAAAATTCTTATTTTCTTTTTTAATTTCTTTATTTTTAAAAATATCAGCATATTGCATTAATAAATTAACAATAATAAAATTGAACCTATCTCTTTGAAATGTATCTGGGATTAATGATAAAATTTCTATTGCTTTATTTACATTGTTTTTCTTCAAACTATCTAAAGCTAGCAAAATATAGGCTTCAAAGAATTCCGAATTGTTTTGCTGAGTGTTAATTTTAATCAAATTTATTGCCTGTGTGACTTTATCCTCTAAAACTAAGGTCGTAACAAACTTTTCTAAATATGGATCATGTTGATTTATTAATTTCTTTGAAGAATTAAAAAAATCTAACGCTTGAGAGTTGTTCTTATTTTCTAAAGCCAAAATCCCTGAAAAATAGTTAGATAAATTTTTTGAATCAAAATCATTAAAACTATTGCTTTTAGATAATAATGGGTTCTGATAAAGTAATAATAAAATCAATATAATTGTAATTTTTTTTATAAACATAATATTAAAATAATATGACTAAAAGGCTCTCAGATCAAAATATGTCTTATAGAGAAGAGTTAATAAATACAATAGAGCCAAATTTTGTTTTTAACGAAAAACCAATAAATAGATTTAAATTAAAAAATACTGAAAATAGTAATAAAAATTTAAATAAAACTGCTAAAATTAATGAATTAAAAAAACTTATAAATTCAATTCAAAATTGTAATCTTAAAAAAAACTCTCAAAATTTGATTTTAGGAGATGGTAAGATCGATAGTCCCATAATGATTATTGGTGAGGCTCCAGGATTAGACGAAGAAAAAACTTGCAAAACTTTTCAAGGAGAATCTGGAGCGTTATTAGAAAAAATGCTTAATGCAATTAATATATCAAGGAAAAATGTGTATTCTAGTTATGCAATTAATTTTCGACCCCCGGAAGATAGAAAACCAACCACTCAAGAAATTAGAAGATATTCTATATTTTTAAAAGAACATATTTCAATAATTGACCCAAAAATAGTTATTCTTTTTGGAAGTACTGCAATGGAGTCTGTTATTGCCTCTAATCAGAGAATTTCCATCGAAAGAGGAAAATGGAAAGAAATTATATTAAAAAATAAAACTTATCCTTTAATGATTACATTTAGTCCATCATACTTACTTAGGTTCCCTGAAAATAAAAAATTTTCTTGGGATGATTTAAAAAAGATCAAACAAAAAATTTTAGATTTAAAAATAAAACTTTAATGAAAATTATTGCTGGTGTTGATGAGGTTGGTAGAGGAAGTTTAATTGGGCCTGTTTATGCTTCAGCAGTAATTTTAAAAAAAACTATTAATGCAAAATTATTAAAAGACTCAAAATCACTAAGTAAAAAAAAGAGAGAAAATCTATGTAGTTATATAAAAAAAAATTCGACATGGTCTATAGGGATAGCTTCTGTCAAAGAAATAGAAAACCTAAATATATTAAAAGCAAGTCTATTAGCCATGAAAAGAGCCATCAAAAAACTTAAGAAAAAACCAACGCACGTTCTGATAGATGGAAACAAAATTCCAGAATTAGAGAATTATAATTTAAAATCAGTTATTCAGGGGGATAAAAAAGTTTCCTCTATTTCGGCAGCTTCTATAATTGCAAAAGTATCAAGAGATAAATTTATAACTGCCTTATCAAAAAAAAATAAAGGTTACGATTGGGATAAAAACTTTGGGTACGGAACGAGGCAGCACTTAAAAGCTTTGAAAAAACTTGGTATTACCAAGCATCACAGAAAAACTTTTTCACCAATTTCTGAAATAATTAGACACAACATCTAGTTACCATTTAATTTAAAGACACAAATCCAATCTAAATTTTTCAATCTCAGGTTGACCGTAGAATTCATTTGGAGTCTAATTAATTTTTACAAATGAAAACTGAGTTCAAAAATAAAATAATTAATGGAGACAGTCTCGAAGAATTAAAAAAAATTCCACGTGAAACTTTTGATTTGATTTTTGCTGATCCACCTTACAACTTACAATTAAAAAGTGAATTAACTAGACCAGATAGATCAAAGGTTAGTGCAGTAAATGATAAGTGGGATCAATTTGAAAATTTTAAAAAATATGATGATTTTACGTATGAATGGCTTAGTGAATGCAAAAGAATTTTAAAAAAAGATGGAGCTATTTGGGTTATAGGAAGTTACCATAATATTTTTAGAGTTGGCGCAGCGATTCAAAATTTAGGTTTTTGGATTTTAAACGATGTCATTTGGAATAAAAATAATCCAATGCCAAACTTTAGAGGAACACGTTTTACTAATGCTCATGAAACTTTAATTTGGGCATCTAAAAGCGAAAAATCGAAATACACATTCAATTATCAATCTTTAAAATGTTTAAATGACGATCTGCAAATGAGATCTAATTGGGATATCCCAATCTGCAACGGCTATGAAAGACTAAAAAAGAATGGAAAAAAAATTCACTCCACACAAAAACCAGAAGCACTACTGCATAGAATTTTACTAGCTACATCTAATAAAAATGACCTCATACTTGATCCTTTTTTAGGATCAGGAACAACAGCTACAGTAGCAAAAAAACTGGGAAGAAATTATTTCGGAATAGAAAAAGAAAAAAATTATTTTAAAGCTGCTGAGCAACGCTTAAAGACTACAAAGCCTATTAAGGACGATTTGTTAGACACGCTCAAAAATAATAGATCAAAACCAAGAATTCCTTTTGGTTCATTAGTTGAGCTTGGAATAATTAAACCTGGAACTAATATTTTTGATAATAAGAAAAAAATAACAGCCAGAATTATGGCCGATGGTAGTATAAAACATAATCGAGCAGAGGGTTCTATACACAAAGTTGCGGCTACTATTTTAGGGGCTGAAAGTTGTAATGGATGGACTTTTTGGCACTGTGATATAAATGGACAAACTTATCCGATTGACTATCTAAGACAAAGATTAATTTCTAAAAATTAACTTTTATAAATTTTACCCAAATAACTCTGTAAAAAATTTTTATTATTAGTTAAAAGTTTTAAAAAAATATTCCTAAATGTGGTCATTATTGGATTTGATAAATGGAAGGCAAATTGATTGAAATTAGATCTACTTTTAATCATTTTGACTCTCTTTAGTCTGATATCATAGAAATTATTATTATTTATTAAACATTCATACAATTCATTAGCTCCCTCAATTGATTGAGAAGCTCCCTGTGCAAATGAAGGAGAAAATGCAAAAAATGCATCTCCTAAAAGGAATATATTTTTTGGAGGATTGTATAAATTTTTACTTACAAATATCGGAAATATTTTAATATTTTGAATACTTTCCAAAAAACTTTGAGAAACTTTTTGAGATAATTTCAATTTAATATTTTTTATAAAAGAACTTTCGGTAAAAAGATTATGATTTTCTTGCTCATTTGAACTTGATTTATGTTTTAAAATGCCAATAAAATTAAAATTTTTATTATTATTAATTGGATAAACAACATAATGAAAATCTGGTCCTAAAAACAAAGAAATATTTTCCTCATTTATATTTTGAAGATTTTCTCTCGATATACTGCCTCTGATAGCAATTGTATCATTGTAAATTGGGTTTGATTTATTGGTTGCAATTAATGACTTCCCCTTAGAAAACACACCATCTGAAATAATTAAATAATCACAAGTTATTTTATTTTTATTAAATATTAATTTTATTGAATCTTTATCATAATCAATCTGTTCAATACTGTGGTTATATTTAATTATATCTTCATCTAGTTTTTTTTTTAAAAATTGAAGTAATTTTGATCTTTTCAATGTTGTATATTTACAATCTTCAGAATTAAATTTTGAAATGTCTAAATCACAAATTTTTTTTGAATTTTTAATTTCATAAAAATCAATTTTTTTTGGATTAAATTTTTCCTCTTCAGTGAGAAAAGTAAAGCCCATTTTATTTAAAAGCTTTACGCTATTTACCGACAACTGAATTCCGTATCCTTCCGCAATTTCTATTGAATTCCTTTTTTCATAAATCGTAACCTGATAATCCTTATGATCTTTGAATAAATTGGCAATGCACAAACCAGAAATTCCAGCACCGATTATTGCTATTCTTTTCATTTATCACTTTCTAAAAATTTTACTATTTTTTTTGTAAATGTTGGCAGTGTATAATTTTTAAGCTTTGTTGGATCAATCCAATAATTATTTTTATTTGGGTTGTATTTATTTTTATATTCAATTTTAATGTTCATATTCATATTTGAAATTTTAATATTTAAATCTTTATCAAAATTTTTAGGACTATTTAATTCTTCCATTGGAAAAATATTAAAATTTTTTAAAAAATTAAATTTGTTATTTTTGATTAATAAATATTGATTATTTTTTTTATAAACATTTAGTTTGTAAAAAGTTTGCTTATCCTTTTTTTTCAATTTTACTAATTCAAAATTTTTATTTTTATATGATTTGCATCTTTTTATTAATGGACACTTCTTGCAATTAGGACCAACAGGTTTACAAATTAATGCTCCTAATTCCATCAAAGCTTGAGCATAATCACTCGACCTTTTTGTAGATGTTCCAAAAATTTTTTTCTTCTCTTGTAAATTATCCTTTCTTATCTGTTCATGTTCTTTTAAAAATAAGTATCTCTTAAGTACTCTTTCAATATTACCATCTAGAGGAATAATTGGTTCATTAAATGCAATTGCTGAAATTGCGCTTGCTGTATAATCTCCAATACCTGGAAGAGATTTTAAATCAAAAAAATTACTAGGTATTTTTCTATTCAAATTTTTAACAACTATTTGAGCTGTTTTTTTTAAATTTCTTACTCTTGAATAATATCCAAGACCCTCCCAAAGTTTAATTAATTTTCTATCATCATATTTAGATAATCTTTCAATATTAGGAATATTTTTAATAAATCTTTTAAAATATGGTATTACCGTTGCAACCTGAGTTTGCTGCAACATAAATTCACTTACTAAAGTGTAATATTGCTTTTTTGTTTGAGAAACATTATTTCTCCAAGGTAAAGATCTTTTATTTAAATCGTACCAATTAAGAATTTTATTTGTTATTATTAAATCCTTCATATGCAATTTAAGAATAATATTAAGCAGAGAAACTCAGTCATTCAAGGATTAAGATCATTTAGAGATACTTTGCCAAAAAATATCAAAAAAATTATTAATAAAAAAGGTCATATATATTCTGAAACTTTGAATAACTGGAAATATATAGTTGGAGAAAAACTATTTAAAATTTGTTACCCAAAATCTTTCAAAAATTCTAATCGATTTGGAGTAAGTACATTATTAGTCATGGTTAAAAGAGGCCATGAAGTTGATATGGAGTATTCAAAAAAAGAAATTATGGATAAGATGAATAGTTTTTTTGGCTATTCAGTTGTAGAAAAACTAAAATTTATCAGTTTTAATAACGACCAAAATATTCTTTCTTCTAATGAAGAAAATGAAATAAATGTGACAATAAACAAATATCAAAGTAAGATTAATAAAATTAAGAATGATAAAATTAAAAAATCATTAATAGAGCTTACAAAAGTATTTAAACAGAAATGAAAAGACTAATTCCACTCTTCTTTTTTATATTATTAATTCAAATTTCATCCATAAGTGATAGTAACTCAAATGAAATTAAGAGAATAGTAATTGGTAATAAAAATGCAAAGATAAGTATTATTGCTTATGAATCGTTAACTTGTAGTCATTGTGCAAATTTCCATATTGATGTTTTGCCGAATTTAAAAAAGGAATATATAGATACTGGATTAGCTAAAATAGAATTCAGGCACTTTCCATTAGATGTTGCTGCTTTCAATGCATCAAAAATTGTTCAATGCAAAAATGATGGTAACCCAGAAATTTTAAATAGTTTGTATCTTAATCAGTCAAAATGGATCAAAGGTAATACAATTGAAGAAGTTAACGAAAACTTAAAAAAATTCTTAGTGTCAGAGGGAATAAAAGTTGATTTCAATAAATGCACCACGGACAAAAGTATAGAGGATTTTGTTTTAAATGATCGAATCGAAGGGGTTAAAAAATTCAAAGTAAATGCTACTCCTACGATTATAATTAATGATAAAAAGTTTGAAAAAACTCTAAATTATAAAAATTTAAAAAAATCTTTAGAAAAACTGATATAAGTTAGTCCATGGAGTTTAAAAAAATCCAACTTAATGGATTTAAATCTTTCGCTGAAAAAACTAATTTTTTAATTGAAAATGGTCTCACAGGAATAGTTGGTCCAAATGGATGTGGTAAATCAAATATTGTTGAATCATTAAGATGGGTTATGGGTGAAACTTCCGCTAAAAGTATGAGAGGGTCTGGTATGGAAGATGTGATATTTTCTGGTACTTCAAATAAAGCCTCAAAAAATATAGCAGAAGTATCTGTATCAATAAGCAACCATGAAAATGAAGGACCAATACAATTCCGTGAATTTGATGAAGTTAACGTTAGAAGAAAAATAGAAAAAGATAAAGGATCAAAATTTTATATAAATGATAAAGAAGTAAGAGCAAGAGATGCTCAAATGTTTTTTGCTGATCTTTCAACTGGAGCTCATTCTCCCTCTATGATTAGCCAAGGACGTATAGGTGCTTTAGTAACTGCTAAACCGACAGATCGTAGAGCAATTTTAGAGGAGGCCGCTGGAATCTCGGGACTACACGTTAGAAGACATGAAGCTGAGTTAAGATTAAATGCTGCTGAAAATAATTTAAAGAGAGCAGATGAATTAAGAAGACAACAAGAGAAACAGCTAGCTAATCTTCAAAAACAAGCTGAGGAAGCAACAAAATATAAGTTAATTTCAGAGGAAATAAAAAAAGTAGAGGCTGGTCTTTATTACTTAAAATTAATTGAAATAGATAAAGAAATTACAATTGAAAATGAAATAAATAATGAGGCCGAAAGTGAAGTTGCTGGCTATAATGAAAAAATTGCAGAGTTTGAAAAACAAATAAAATCTGAAAGTGAAAAAGTTAATCCTCTCAGAGAAAAAAATATTGAAAACTTATCTAAAATTCAAAGGTTGAATTTAGAACTACAAAGCTTAGATGAAGAAAATACTAGAATTCAAGATGAGATAGAGACTATAAAAAAATCTCTTAAAACTTTAGAGGAAGATATCTCAAGAGAAAAAGGTATTGTTATTGATGCAAATTCAAATGAAAAACGACTAAAGGAAGAAAAAAATGATTTAATTGAAATAGACTCTAAATACTTTGAAACTGAAAAATTATCTAATGAAGACCTAGAGAATGCAAAAAATGAATTAGATAAAGAACAAAAAAAAATTGATGCTGTTGTTAATAATATTGCTGATAGTAGTTTAAATATAAGCCTCGGACCAATTAATAATGTCAAAAACACCATCACTAGAGCTAAAGAATTATTAGAAAGTAATGAAATAAATCAAGCGCTAACACTACTGGATAGATGTAATATAGAGCTTGATAATTTTTTAAAAGATATCAAAAATGATAAAAGCAGAAATGATCTACTCAGTGTAAGTGAAAAATCTAAAAATATTAAAATTCTTCAGGAAAAATATGCTGATGCATTTAGTAAGAATCAGTCTATCAAAAAGGAGTCTATAAAAAGAAATGAAAGAATTAAAACAATTAAAACTGAAATAGATAGCTGGAAAAATCTGTTAATTAATTCTGAGAAAATGGTTAACGAGTTAAGTGATAGAAAAATTAAACTTGACCAACAATTAGAACAATTAGAAAATCAACCACGCACTCAAGCAGAAAGAAAAGGACAGATTTCTGAAAATTTAAGGATTTCTGAAAAAGAAAAAAATGATAATGAAATAATCATTGATGAAACTGATGATAAAATTGAAAACTTAAGAGAAGGGTTAAATAAAATTCAAGAACAGTCCATTCAAATCAGAGAAAGAAAAGCAAGTTCAGGAGCTACAATTGATGGTCTTAGTAAAAGAAAATCAGATCTACTAGATAGAATTAGTTCCGAACTTAATTTAAATGAAGATAACATATTAGAAAATTCTAATTTAAATGGCTTAGAAGAATTGCCAAATTATATAGATCAAGAAGATCAGTTGGATAAAAAAAAACAAGAAAGAGAGAAGCTTGGATCTGTAAATCTAAAAGCTGATGAAGAAACAAATAAGTATGAAATTGAAATCAAGAAAATGGAACAGGATCGTGCAGATTTAGTCACAGCGATTATTAAACTCAAAGAGAGCATCAATGAATTAAATCAAAAAGGTAGAGAAAGACTAAGTGAAGCCTTTGAAAAAGTTAATAGAAAATTTAATGAGGTTTATACAAAATTATTTAATGGAGGTAATGCAAAATTAGAATTAGTAGATTCCGATGATCCTCTTGAAGCAGGACTAGAAATGTTGGTAAGCCCACCAGGAAAAAGGCTACAGTCGATCACATTGTTATCAGGAGGTGAGCAAGCACTGACTGCACTGTCCTTAATTTTTGCAGTTTTTTTAACTAATCCATCGCCTATTTGTGTTTTAGATGAAGTTGATGCACCACTTGACGATGCTAACGTTACAAGATTTTGCAGTCTTTTAGAAGAACTTACAAAAATTACGAATACAAAATTTATAATTGTAACTCACCATGCTTTGACTATGTCTAAAATGGACAGACTTTATGGGGTAACAATGCCTGAAAAAGGAATAAGCCAATTAGTTGCTGTTGACCTTCAAAAAGCAGAGAGTATGGTTGCTTAAAACTAAATGTCAAAAGATCAGTTTAAAACTCGCTTACAGATTGCAAAAGATAAGATTTTGAAGAAGAATTTAAAAGAAAACACTCAGAATTCCTCGTCAATTGGTGCTGCTTTTAAACTAAGTACTGAATTAGTCTCTGCAGTTGCTGTTGGGACAATTATTGGGTTTATTTTAGACAAGACCTTTGGTACTAAGCCCTGGTTAATTATAATATTTTTTTTTGTTGGAGTGATTGCAGGTATAATTAACGTGATCAGATCAGCAAAAAATATGCAAAAATAGATTGTTTATGGCAGCAAACCCAATGACACAATTCGAAGTTTATCGAATTGGTCCTGAAATAAAAATAGGTGCATTTGATATATCTTTTACTAACGCAAGCTTATTTATGATTGTAAGTACCTTCGCGATCTTAATAATTTTCAATTTAGGATCAAAAAAAAATTCTCTTTTACCAAATAAACTTCAGTTACTAGCTGAACTAAGTTACACATTTGTATCAAAAATGATGAGTGATACAGCTGGATCGAAAGCAAGACCGTATTTCGCTTTCATATTTTCTTTATTTATGTTTGTCTTATTCTGCAATATGTTTGGTATGATACCTTACACTTTTACTGTTACTAGCCACATAATTGTAACTTTTATGTTAGCATCATTCATATTTATAGGTGTAACTATAATTGGCTTTATTAAACATGGCTTTGGATATTTAAAATTGTTTGTTCCAAGTGGAGTACCTGCAATTCTACTTCCACTTATCGTTGTGATTGAAATAATTTCTTACTTGAGTAGACCAATAAGCTTATCTGTTAGATTATTTGCAAACATGATGGCTGGTCACACTATGATGAAAGTTTTCGGAGGCTTTGTAATAAGTCTTGGGATAGTTGGTGGATGGCTTCCACTGAGTTTTTCGGTTGCCTTAACAGGTTTGGAGATATTAGTTGCTTTTCTTCAAGCATATGTTTTTGCAATCTTAACCTGCATCTACTTAAATGATGCATTAAATTTACACCATTAATAAACATAGGAGGATATAATGGAATTAGAAGCAGCAAAGATGATCGGTGCAGGATTGGCAGCAATCGCTCTAGCAGGCGCAGGTGTGGGAATCGGAATAATTTTTGGAAATTATTTGTCAGGTGCAATGAGAAATCCATCTGCAGCGCAAAAACAGTTTCCAAACTTATTATTAGGATTTGCACTTGCAGAAGCAACTGGTCTTTTTGGATTGGTAGTTGCACTAATTATTCTCTTTGCATTTTAGATTTGAATGATTAAAAAAATAATTTTTCAGTTTTTATTTTTTAGCTTTCTTTTATTAGAAACAGTTTTTGCAGCTGAAAGTGGAGGTATGCCTCAATTAAATCCAGAATTTTGGGTTTCTCAAATTTTTTGGTTATCATTAACTTTTGGTATTTTGTATTTAGTTTTATCAAAAATTATACTACCAAAAATTAGTGCAAATTTAGAATCTAGAAAAACACAAATTTCAGATAATATTGAGGCCGCAGATAAACAAAGAGAAGAGAGTGAAGCTAAACTAAAAGAGTATGAGAAAATTATTTCTAAAAGTAAAAGTGAAGCAAAAAATATTTTTAATCAAGTTCGGGAGAATGCATTAAAGGATATAAATTTGAAAAAAGAAGTTCTGGATAAGCAAATTAATGAGGAAATAAAAAAAGCTGAAGATGAGATTAATCAGTTAAGAAAAAACGCACCGGCAAAAATAAATAAGATTGCAATTGAAACTGCCTCAGAACTAACAAAAAAATTAATTGGTGCTGAAATAAATAACAGTAGTATTTCTGCAATAGTTGATGATCTATCTAAAAGAAATGGAGATAAATATTATGACAATTGATTCAACATTTTGGGTTGCAGTTTCTTTTGTCATTTTTTTTGGGGGCTTAGTATATTTAAAAGTACCACATAAGATTAATGAGATATTAAATAAACTAATATTAGATATTAAAAATGAAATTGATGAAAGTGAGAAACTAAGAACTGAAGCAAAAATATTATTAAACAATGCCCAAAATAAGCTTGATACAGCTCAAAATGTAAAAAAAGAGATTCTTGATCAAGCAAAAAAAGATAGTGATAGATTGATTATAGAATTAAATGACAAATTTCATAAATCATCTGATTTAAAAAAAAATTTGGCTGAAAATAGGATTAATCAGATCAAGGAAAATGCGATAAAAGAAATAAAAGATATATCAATTAAAATTGCTGTAAATTCAGTAAAAAAAATTATTACTACATCTGTCGATAAATCCAAACTAGATACACTGTTTCAAAAAAATCTTGAAGAAACTAAAGATGAGTTAAAAAAAATTAACTTATAATACTCTTACAATTTTTATATAAAACTATAAATTATCAAAATGAATTCTGTTGTAATAGGTTCGGGTTTTGGAGGCATAGCTGCTGCTCTTCGTCTTAAAGCTAAAGGTCACGAAGTTACACTAATTGAAAAACATCCAGATCTTGGTGGTAGAGCTAGAGTTTTCAAAAGGAATGGATTTACTTATGATGGCGGCCCTACTGTAATTACTGCACCCTATTTAATAAATGAATTATTTGAATTGTTTAAAAAGGATCCAAAAGATTATATTAAACTATCTCCACTCAAGGTTTGGTATCAGTTTGTTTTTGAAGATAATACAAAATTTAATTATTCAGGTAATGAAACTGAGATGAAAAAACAAATTGGAGAGATAAGTAAAGAAGATGTCAAAGGTTACGAAAAATTAGTTAATTTTACAAAAAAGATTTTTGATAAAGGTTTTACAGAACTGGCAGATGTTCCGTTTGATAAACCTTTAGTAATGATGCAACAATTACCAGCGCTATTAAAACTTAAAAGTTATAAATCAGTCTATTCATTGGTTTCATCTTATATAAAAAATGAAAAGCTGAGAAGAATGCTAAGTATGCATCCACTCTTAGTTGGAGGCAATCCTTTTACAACAACCTCAATATATGGGCTAATTTTATATTTAGAAAAAAAATGGGGTATACATTATTCGATGGGTGGAACCGGTAATATTATAAAAGGTTTTGAGAAACTCATGAATGAGGTTGGTATAGAAATAATAAAAGGTCATGAAGTAACAAAAATTATTTCCAATACAAATAAAGTAACTGGTGTTCAATTAAATGATCAATCTATCATAAAAGCTAACAATGTTATATGTAATGCAGATCCTCCTGCTGTTTATGAAAAAATGCTAAATGGAGATAAAGATAATTCTCTAATGTTTAAATGGAAAAAAAATAGAATGGAATATTCTATGGGATTGTTCGTTTACTATTTTGGAACCAAAAAAACTTATAATGACATAGAGCATCATACAATAAAATTTGGCAATAAGTACAAAGAACATCTTGATGATATATTTGAAAATAAAAAATTGAATAATGATATAAGTTATTACCTTCACAGACCGTCTGCTACTGACAAGTCTATGGCTCCTCCAAATCAAGATTGTTTTTATGTTTTAGTTCCAGTGCCAAATAACCAGTCAAAAATTAATTGGTCTGATGAAGGAGAAAAAATGAAAAATTTAGTAATTGATAAAATGGAAAAAGATTTAATGCCAAACCTTAGAGAAAATATAGTTGAAGATTTTTATCTAACACCAGATTACTTTGAAAAAGATTTAAATACTAAATATGGTTCAGGTTTTTCAATTCAGCCTAAATTTTCCCAATCTGCTTATTTTAGATTTCACAACAAATCAGAGACATATGATGGACTTTATTTTGTAGGGGCCGGTACTCATCCGGGAGCTGGTGTACCAGGAGTGCTTTCTTCTGCGAAAGTATTAGATAAGATTTTATAATGTCCGATAAAAGTTACTTATCTGTTTACGCTAAATCATTTAATTGGGCGGGTTTTTTTTTACCAAAAAAAACATTAAAAAAATGTTCAGCTTTGTATGATTTTTGCAGAGTTGTGGACAATATTGCAGATGATGATTGTGAAATAGAAAGTAAAAAAAAAAAATTTGATCAGTTTGAAAATGATTTTAATCAAAAAAAATTCGATGATCCTATCATCAAAAATATGTGGGATCTTATTGAAGAGTTCAAGATATCTTTGAAAATCGTTCAAGATTTATTAATTGGAATTAAATCAGATATTAAAGACAAAGTTAAATTAAATTCAAAAAAAGAATTGTTGGTTTACTCGTACAGAGTGGCGGGAACTGTTGGGTTGATGATGGCAAAAATTTTAAAAGTAAATAAAAAAAGCTCACTAAAGTCAGCTATCGACCTCGGAATTGCAATGCAGCTTACTAATATATCAAGAGATGTAATTGAAGATTTAAAAAATAATCGTTTCTATATAAATGAAAATTTTGAAGAAATTTCGTCAACTATTAATCTTGCTGATACTTTTTATAAAAATTCATTTTATTCCATTAAAGACATACCGATAAGTTTTCGTTTTTCTATTTTGGTTGCTAGAAGGATTTATAGAAAAATAGGACATAAAATTTTGAGTAAAAAAAATTTGGAAAATTATCAAAATTCAGGAAAGATATATGTCTCAAACGCAGAAAAGATCTTAGAGAGTTTTCTTTCAATTTTTGACTTAATTAAACTATCATTCAGTTATAAAAAAGATGATCAAATACAACATGATCATAGTTTAATAAATGAAGAAATAAATTTAGATGAAAGAATTTGATTATATTATCATTGGTGGTGGTTGTGCAGGTTTATCGCTAGCGTATGAACTTGAAATAAATGAAAAATTAAAAGATAAAACTTTAGCTATTATAGAACCAAGAACAGAATATAAAAAAGATAAAACTTGGTCTTTTTGGAAAGTAGCGACTCATAACTTTGATGATTGTATTAAGAAAAGTTGGAAAAATTTTACAATTAATATTCCAAAAAAAACTAATCATTTAGAATGCCTCAGTTATCCATACCAAAGTGTTGATAGTGGTTTATTCTATGAAAAAATTAATAATAAATTAAAAGAAAACAAAAATATTTCTTTCTTTAAAGATATAAGTGAAATTAATTCAAAAAATTCTTTTATTTTTAATAGTGTTCCATCGATTAAAAGAGATCACCGTAACCTTTGGCAACATTTTTGTGGGGTGGAAATTGAATCTCAAAATAATTTTTTTGATGATGAAATCTTTAATCTTATGGATTTTGACTGTGATCAAAGAGGAAGTGTTCATTTTTTTTATACACTTCCCTACTCAAAAAATACGGCTTTAATTGAGACTACTTGGCTATCAAGGATGAGTGACGGTTCTCAAAAAGATTATGATAGTCAAATAAAAAATTATATCGAAAATCATTTGAAATTGAAAAATTACAAGATCATTTATAAAGAGGAAGGTGCAATACCTTTATTCTATCCAACATATGAAAAAGGGGGAAACAAAATAAATATTGGAACTGCTGGAGGTATGACTAGATTAAGTACTGGTTATACTTTTCTAAATATTCAGGAACACAGTAAGTACATATGTAAAAATATTGAAAATATTTCAAATGCTAAAAAATTTGAGATAGATAAAAAATATCAATTCTTAGATCATATTTTTTTAGGTGTTCTAGATAAAAACCCTGAGATGATGCCTGAAATTTTCTTTAAAATGTTTAAGAGCTCGCCAAAGACTGTTATAAAATTTTTATCTAATAAAAGTAATTTTTTGGAGGATTTGTCTATAATTCTAAAAATGCCAAAAATAACTTTTATTAAAGCTTTGTTTTATTAGCCGCATGAAGAAATGAATAGTCAAATTAAAAAAATAAATTTAAATCATTCTTTTATCTTTTTTTTATTTTGTAATATTTTTTCTATAATAGCATTTAAATTTTCTTATTTTACAATTTCTCCATTAATTTGTTTATTTTTAATTTTAAGTATTGGTGTTTCGCATGGTTCGCTTGATAATCTGAAAGGAAAAAAGCTTTTTCAAATTTATGGGATTAATAACTTTATAATTTTTTATTTGTCATACATTTTAATCTCTCTGGGTGTAATATTTTTTTGGATAATCATACCATCAATTTCTCTAATAATTTTTTTGATAATAGCCTCACATCATTTTGGTAAAGAGGATACTCAATTTTTAATAGTTGAAAATTCATATCTTAATCAATTATTTTTTATCCTAAAAGGTACATTAATAATTTTTGCTCCAATGTACTTTCATTTTGATGAGACAATATCCATATTTAAATTATTACTAATAGATAATGAGTCTTTCTACGAGTTCTTAAATTTTTTAGAATCAAATAAAATTTTGCTTTATGGTATTATTCTATCAACTTTATCAAGTATTATATTATTTATTAAAAATTTTGAACTTATAAAATTTACAATTTTTTTAGATTATTTTTCAATTTTGATAATAAATTTTTATTTTTCTCCCTTAGTAGCATTTACAGTATATTTCTGTTTTTTACATTCTATAAGACACAGTATTTCACTTGTATATGAATTGGATAATAATAATCTTACGAATGGATTAAAAATCTTTACAAAAAAAGCTTTACCACTAACAATTGTTACTGCTACTTTTTGTTTTTTAGGACTTTATTTATTAAATAATACTTACAATTTTGATAGTTCAGTCCTTAAAATTATATTTATAGGTTTGGCGTCTTTAACCTTTCCACATATATTGCTCGAGTATTTAATTGAAAAAAATGAAAAATAAGGAATTAAAAATATTATTGTCTGCCCCTAGAGGTTTTTGTGCTGGTGTAGAAAGAGCTATAGAAATTGTTGAAAAATCAATCCAAAAATATGGAGCCCCAGTTTATGTTCGTCATGAAATAGTTCATAATAAATTTGTAGTGGATGGTTTAAAAAACAAAGGAGCTATCTTTGTAGAAGAGCTTGAGGAAATAGAAGATAAATCAAGACCAGTCATCTTTTCAGCACATGGTGTTCCAAAAAAAATACCAGAGGATGCAAAGGGCTATAATATGATTTATGTTGATGCTACATGTCCTTTAGTTTCAAAAGTACATAGAGAAGCTGAGAATTTAAATAAAGCTGGGTATCATTTGGTTTTAATAGGGCACCAAAATCATCCAGAAGTTATTGGAACTATGGGTCAACTACCAGTAGGTTCTATCGATCTCATTCAAAATGAAGATGAGGCTAAAAAATATGAACACAAAAATAATAAAAAAATTTCTTATGTCACTCAAACTACTTTGTCTGTTGATGATACAAAGGATATAATAAGAATTTTAAAAAATAAATTCCCAGAAATTAAAGAACCAGCAAAAGAAGATATTTGTTATGCCACAACAAATAGACAAATGGCTGTTAAAAAAATAGCAAAAAAATGTGATTTATTTTTTGTTATTGGTAGTAGAAATTCCTCTAATTCTGTCAGATTGGTTGAGGTAGCAAAAAAATCAGGTTGTTCTAATTCACAATTAATTCATTCGCAAAGTAAAATTCCATTTGATTTAATCGAAAATTCCAATGTAATTGGTATTTCCTCTGGAGCTTCAGCACCTGAGATATTGGTTGATAATTTTATAAAAGAATTAAAAAATAGATTTACGGTTAGTATAGATGAAGTAGAAATTATTAAAGAAAACGTTGTTTTCAAAGTCCCAAAAAAATTAAATTAAAATGGCTGTTTATACAAAAATAGATAAAAGAGATATTTCTTATATTAATAAGAAATTTGAGAAAGAAAAAATCATAGGTTTTAAAGGTATCAAGCAAGGAATTGAAAATACAAATTATTTATTAAAATCAAAAAAAAATAAATTCATACTAACAATTTTTGAAAAAAGAGTTTCTAAAAAAGAAATACCATTTTTTATGAAACTAATGGATCAATTAAATACGTATAAAATTAATTGTCCAAAACCTATCAAAAGTAAAAGTGGAAATTACCTAATAAACATCAAAAATAAGACTGCTTGTATTGTTTCTTTTCTTAATGGGCGGGATAAAAAATCTCTTAATCTAAAAAATTGTTATGAGATAGGAAAATTGATTGCACAAATGCATTTATCTACGAGCAAAATTAAACTTTATAGAAAAAACTCTATGGGTATTAAAAATCTTAATCCTTTATTGAATAGTATAAAATTTAAATCAAAAAAATTTACTAATTTAGAAAAGTTTTTAAAAAATAACTTTAAAGATATTAAAAAAAAATGGCCCAAAAAATTACCAAAAGGTATTATTCATGGAGATTTATTTATAGATAATATTTTTTTTAAAAATAATAAATTATCAGGAATTATTGATTTTTACTTTGCTGCAAATGATTATTTTATGTACGAGATTGCTATTTGTGTTAATGCACTATGTTTTGACAAAAGAGCATCTAAATTTTTCTTAAATAAAAAGAAGGTAAAGAATTTAATTAAAGGGTATGAAAGTTTAAAAAAATTTTCAATTAAAGAAAAAAGATCATTAAATATTTTATGTCGTGGTGCAGCAATGAGGTATTTTCTAACTAGACTTTTTGACTATTCAAATACACCTAAATCAGCACTCATTAAAATAAAGGATCCAAGAGAATATTATCAAAAACTTGTAATACACAATAATTTAAAGACTTATAAAGATTATTTAAAGTAATGATTAAGATATACACTGACGGTTCATGTATTGGAAATCCAGGTAAAGGTGGTTGGGCAGCAATTATATTAAATGATGGAAAAAAAACTGAAATAAAAGGAAGTGAAAAAGATACTACAAATAATCAAATGGAATTATTAGCACCTATACAAGCTCTTAAAAAAATTCCAAAAGGTAGCCAAGTTGAAATTTTTACAGACTCTAAATACGTAAAGTCTGGAATAACAGAATGGATACATAACTGGAAAAAAAATGGATGGAAAACTGCAAACAAAAAAGAGGTAAGTAATAAAGAACTTTGGACAGAATTAGATCTACTAAATAATGAATTTGAGGTAAGTTGGAATTGGGTAAAAGCACATTCAACTGACAAATTAAATAACGAAGTCGATTTACTTGCGAGGTCGGCCGCTAATAATTAAAGCGCACGCTTGGAAAGTGCATTGCTTATAGTAAATTATTTAATAAATTATCCGCAGAGGTTAAACCACATTCTTTAGTTTCTTTTTCTTCATGAATATTAACAACTGTGAAATTTTCAATGACAATTAAATAACGATTTGATCTAATTCCCATTCCTTTTGCATTCCTATCAACTTCTGCGCCAATTGCTTTTGTAAATAACAAATAAGGGTCAGATAACATTTTTATTTTATCTCCAGTGTTATTAATCTCTCCCCAACCGTTCATTACATAAGGATCATTTACAGATAAACAAAATATGTTTTGTATTCCTTTTGCTTTGATTTTATCTGCATTTGCTACAAAGCCTGGTAGGTGAAGTTTTGAACAAGTGGATGTAAATGCCCCAGGTAAACCAAACAAAACAATTTTTTCATTACCTATGATTTCTCTTAATTTGCTTTTTTGCGGTTCTCCATCAACAAGATGAAAAATCTCTTTATCTGGTATTTGATCTTTTATTTTAAGTTTCATATTAAATTCATTATATATTTTTTTATTTTTTCAATATTGTTTGCAATAAGTTCAAATTTTTCTTTTCTATCATTAACATATTTAAGACTATCTGGTAAATTTTCAGTTTTTGAGATTGCATCTTCTATTGCTTTTGGAAATTTACACGGGTGTGCAGTTGATAATACAACACAATTTTTTTCCAATCCTAATTTTCTCACAGCACCAATGCCTACTGCAGTATGTGGATCAACTACCACCTGATGTTCATTATTAATTGTCTTTATCATTTCAACAGTTTCGTTTTCATCAAGCATCTCAGACATAA